>JBEBJW010000007.1:0-22499 GCA_040079715.1 Myxococcota bacterium
TCCGCGTCCCACCCGCCGCGTGCACCTCGGGCAGGTGTGGGACGACCCCTACGACTGGCTCCGCGACGAGGCCGACCCCGCGGTCGACGCCCACCTGGCCGCCGAGAACGCCTGGACCGATGCCTCCCTCGCGCACCTCGCACCGCTGCGGGAGCGACTCGCCGCCGAGCTGTCGCGCATCTACCCGGAGGAGGACCACTCCCCGGAGGTGCCCGACGGGGAGTGGGCGTACGGCTCGCGCCGGCGACCCGGTCGGCAGCACCGCGAGCACTACCGCCGCCGGACCGCGGACGGAGCGGTGCAGGTGGTCCTCGACGAAGACCAGCTCGCGGTCGGGCAGGCCTACCTACGGATCGGGGAGGTGGTCCACTCCGACGATCATCGGTACGTCGCCTACAGCGTGGACCGCACCGGCGGCGAGCGGTTCGAGATCCGAATCCTCGACCTCGAGACCGGAGAGACGCTGCCGGACCGGATCGTCGACGCCCACCCCGAGGTGGTGTGGGCCGCCGACGGCGCTACGCTGCTGTGGATCGCGCTGGATCCGACCCAGCGCCCGCACCGGGTCCACCGCCACCGGGTCGGAGACCCTGGCCCGGACCCGGTCGTGTACCAGGAGAGCGACCCCGAGTTCTGGGTGCATTGCACCCGGACCTCGTCGCGCAGGTTCGTGGTGGTGCTCTGTGGCCACACCGATCGCACCGAGCACCACCTGCTGCCGGCGGACGACCCCGCGGCGCCGCTCCGGTGCGTGCAGCGCCGAAAGGCCGGCGAGCGCTGGGCGCTGACCCACGTCGGCGACTGGCTGTGGTGGCGCACCAACGTCGGCCTCGGTTCGGATCCTCTGCAGAACTGCCGCCTGATGCGGGCGCCGGTGGCGTCGCCGCAGTCCCTCGAGGAGGTCATCCCCCACGACCCCGCGGTCGCGCTGGAGGACGTCCACGCCCAGCAGGACGTGCTGATCCTCACCGAGCGCGAGGCCGGGCAGCTCCGGATCCGGGTCCGGGACCTCGCGAGCGGAGCGTCGCACCCGGTCGCGTTCCCGGAGGAGCTGTACCTCGCGCAGGTGGACCAGAACCTGGAGCACGACGCGCCGTACGTCCGCCTCAGCTATGGCTCGATGGTCACCCCGACCACCGTGTTCCGGTACCACCACCGCGAACGGCGCCTCGAGATCGAGCACCAGCAACGGATCCTGGACCACGACCCCGCCGCGTACCGGACCTACCGCCGCTGGGTCACCGGCCCGACCGGGGTCCGGGTGCCGGTGTCGCTGGCCCACCGAACCGACGTGGAGCCGGGGCCGCAGACCCCGCTCGCGGTGTTCGCCTACGGCGCGTACGGCTCCACCGTGGACCCCCAGATCATGCCTCCGTGGCTCACCGTGCTCCGGCGCGGCGGGGTGCTCGCCATCGCCCACGTCCGCGGCGGCGGGATGCTGGGCCGGGCCTGGTACGAGGCGGGCCGCGGCAAGCGCAAGCAGGCCTCGATCGACGACCACCTCGCGGCCGTGCGCGGGCTGCACGCGCTCGGCATCGGCAGCCCGGCGACCACCCTCCTCCACGGCAGCAGCGCAGGCGGGGTGCTGATCGGGGCCGCGGCCAACCAGGCGCCCGAGGTCTGCGCCGCGATCTGGGCCCTGGCGCCGTTCGTCACGGTGGTCGACGCGATGCTGGACCCGTCGCTGCCGTTGACCACCTTCGAGTACGAGCAGTGGGGCGACCCCCGCGAGCCCGACGAATTCGACAGCATGCGCGCCTGGTCGCCGTACGAGAACGTCGGCGCCCATCGGTACCCGAACGTGTTCGCCGTCGCCGGACGAGCCGATCCGCGGGTGCCGTTCTGGGGCCCGGCGAAATGGATCGCGCGGCTGCGGGAGCGGGCGACGAGCGGGGCGTTCCTGTTGCGGACCCGGGACGGCGGCCACGTCGGGGTGTCCGGTCGCGCGGCGGCCACCGCCGAGGCGGCCCTGCAGTTCGCCTGGGTGTTGGACCAGCTCGGCCTGGCCGACGCCTGAGCGCCGTCGTGGCGTCGCCTTCACCGACCTCGTCCGTCCGTCCACGTCCGTCCGGCCTCGTCCGTCCGGCCTCGTCCGTCCGTCCACGTCCGTCCGCTCGGTGCGACGGGGATGGGCACGGAGGGCTGGTGGCGCACTGTTCGTGCGGACGAGCAAGCGCGACGATCGCGGGGTGACACGGTCGTTCCTGTCCCTGTGACCGGTTCGGTACGTGTCGCACACCGCCGGCCGGGGATGGGTTCGAGCAGGTCGAGATCGCCGACGGGACCGGCCGGGTCAGGCAGGGAAGACGATCACGAGCTTCCCGTCGACATCGCCCCGTTCGAGGCGGGTCTGGGCGTCGCGCACGTCGTCGAGGCGGACCCGAGCGTCGATCCGCGGGTCGATCTTGCCGTCGGTGTAGAGGTCCACGACCTTCGCGAAGTCCTCCCGGAACGTCGTCGGGTCCTTCCGGTAGCGCTGGGTGATCCCATAGAAGCTCGGCCAGCGCAGGGTCAGCGGTCCGCCGACGAACGTGGTCAGCGCGCCGCGGAGGAGCCCGGGCAGATCGGTCGACCCGTCGCCCCGGGTGACCGCGGAGAAGCCGTACCACACGACGCGACCGCCCCTCCGGACAGAGCGGACGCAGACCCCGGCGAAGCGACCGGACAGCGGGTCGAACGCGGCGTCGACGCCGCCGGGCTCCCGGGCCCGGAGCTGACGATCGACGGGCTCGGCGGCGCGGCTGTCGAGCGCGATCGCTCCGAACTGCTCGACGCCGGCGCGCTTGCTCCCCGCGGCGGCGCCGTAGGCCTTCACCCCGGCGTCCCGACAGAGCTCGAGCATCGCCGAGCCCACGCCACCACTCGCCCCGAGGACCAGCGCGGACTGGCCCGTCCCCAGGCGAGCGACGCGGTGGAGCATCTGGTACGCGGTCACGTAGTTCAGGATCAGCGCCACGACCTTGGCGGCGTCGAGGCCTTCGGGGACCGGCAGGAAGTGCTCGGCCTCGCGGACCATCACTTCGCCGTAACCGCCGTGGACCACGAGCCCGCCGACCCGGTCGCCGACGTGGTGGGTCGTGACGCCGGACCCGACCGCCTCGACGCGGCCGACCACGTCGTAGCCCGGCACGAAGGGGAACGCGGGCGCGTAGGGATAGTTCCCGGAGCGCATCACGAGGTCCGTCGCGCCGATGCCGGTCGCCTCGACCCTCACCCGCACCTCGCCAGGGCCAGGCTCCGGGATCGGCAGCTCGACCGACCGCAGCTGGTCCACTGAGCCCTTGCCTTCGAGCCGGATCGCCTTGTAGGTCGCCATCGTCGCCTCCAGCCCCACACGTCACTCGGCGCGCCGGTCGACGGACGCAACGCTGGCGTGCGAAGATGCAACGATGAGCGTGGACGCCTGGGACGACCTCCGGATCCTGCTCGCGGTGGCTCGGGCCGGCTCGGCGACCGTGGCGGCGCGGCAGCTCGGCCTCGCGCCGTCGACGTTGACCCGGCGGATCGCGTCGCTCGAAGGGAGCGTCGGGGCTCCGCTGTTCCTCCGCACGCGAGACGGGATGCGGGCGACTCCGGCGGGCGAGCAGCTGGCGGCCGCGGCGGAGCGGATCTCGGCGGAGGTCGCGCGGGTGTCGGCTTCGGTGTGGCCTGCCGACGCGGTGCGCGGCGTGGTACGGGTCGCGACCACCGAGGGCCTGGCGACGCTCCTCGCCGAGCTCGGGCTCGCGCGCCTGTGCGCCGAGCACCGGGGCCTCGAGCTCGAGATCCTCGCGGGAAACGCCGAGGTCGACCTCGCAGCCGGCGAGGCCGATCTCGCCTTGCGCCTCGTGCGCCCACGGTCGAGCGACCTGAAGGTCCGCAAGCTCTCCACGCTGGCGTTGTGGGTCGCGGCCGCTCCGGACTACCTCGATCGTCGAGGCGCTCCGCACGACGAGGCCTCGCTCGTCGATCACGATGTGGTGCTGCCCGCCGGCGAGCTGGCGAACCTCCCGGAGGCTCGGTGGTTGGCAGCGGTACCTGGCGTTCGGCCGACGATCCGCACGAGCTCGATGCCGGCCCTGGCCGCCGCGGTACGGGACGGCGCGGGGATCGGCGTGCTGCCGGCGGTGTGGGCGACCTGGTCCGGTGGGCTCCGCTTGCTGTTCGAGGCTCCGGTGGCAGCGCGCCACCTGTGGCTCGTCACGGGCGCAGCGTCGGCGGAGCGTCTCGCGGTGCGGGTCGTCGCTGATCGGCTGGTCGCGTTGCTCGGTCAGGTGTAGCGCGCTGAGCTCAGGGGCACAGGTCGACGTTGCTCGCCGTGGTCAGCCGCACCCACCCGTCCACCGCCGCGTGGTCGACGCACCCCGAGGGGACGTAGTCCACCCCGTGCGCGTAGCTGAACGGCAACACGTGCGCGCCATCGTAGCCGCACCCGAGGTCGTTGTACTTCACCGCGTTCCCCCACGACGGGCACTCCGCGGTCGGCTTCGTGCAGTCGTCGCGCGTGTCGTGGTCGCAGAACCAGTCCGAGTAGATCGCCACGTCGCCGGTCGTGTCGAACACGTTGTCCAGGAACTCGTTGTCGTTGCTCTCGTCGCGGGCCCGGAGCGGATCGCCGGACACCCGGGTGAACGTGTTCCGGGTGATCAGGTTGTTCCGGCTCCACCACACCAGGTACACGCCGTGCATCAGCACGCCGTCGGTCCCCTCGTTCGCGGCGTCGACGATCTCGTTGCCCTCGATCGTGTTCTCTCGCGAGTTCGCGAGGTCGATCGCACCGTAGCCCACACCCGCGGCGTGAAACGCGTTGCCGGTCCGCGCGATCCGGCAGTTCGTGACCTTGTTCCCCCCGTTCCACCCTGCTTCGTCGTTCGGGTCGCCGGTGAAGTGGATCCCGATCATCGTGTAGTCGGTGACCTCCAGCGACTCGACCCACACGTTCGTATACTCGCCGGTCGGGACCTGGACGTCGAAGAACACCGACGCGCCCTGACCGTCGAACACGGGACGGCGACCGTCCGCGGGGAACGCCGACACCCGAGTGACGTGATCCGGGTGGGTCGCGGTCCAGGTGACGCGTTGGCCGACGTAGGTCCCGGGGGCGACGCGGATCTCGACGTCGGTGTCGGCCGGCGTCGCGAGCAGGAGGTCGTTCGCCGCCTGGAGGGTGGCCAGCGCCGTCTCCGGGGTCGCGCCGTCGCGGTCGTCGCTGCCGTCGGTGGCGACGTACAGGACGGTGAGCTCCCCGGTCGTCACCAGAGGCGGCGTGGTGCCCACCGACGTCGACTCGGTCGGCGACTGGGTCGTCGGATCCTCGGGGACCGACGGCGACGTCGACACCGCGGTCGGCGCGGTCCGGACGGCCGGCCCGGTCGGTGGGACGGTGCAGGCGACGAGCAGAGGAGTCCACATTGGGGTGGATGTACCCTGTGGTTCGACGGAACCCCGTTCACAGTTCTGTGACTCGGCACCGACGCCGCGACCTGGTCACCCGTCGTGGATCCCGAACGCGTCGACGTCGGCCATGAACGGGACGCCCGGCGCCCGAAGCGGACCGAGCAGCTCGTCCTCCGCGATCACCCGCTCGCCCCACGGCGTCGGGCACGAGCCGTGGACGGCTGCCGCGAACACGGCGATCCCCGGGAGGACGTCCAGTCGGAGCCGACGCGCCGGGAGCAGCTCCGGAGGGACGGGCAGGCCGTCGCGGCGGAGGTAGACCCACGACCGCTCGCCGACCCGCAGCAGGTCGCCGTACACCCGGACCGGGTCCGCCGGGTCCCGCACCGGAACGGCTGCGTCGCTGGCGATCTCGGTCACCCGCACCTCCCCGGCGAGCGCTGCGTCGAGGTCGAGGCGCGCGCGGTCCTCGGGGGTGACCGACCCCGAGTCCGACCCGACCCACACCGCGATCGCGGCGAATCCGACGGTCCCGATCGCGCTGACGAGCGCCGCGGGGACCGCGCCCACCGACAGGTCGAACACCGTGAGGACGCCGAACAGCGCCGCGATCCACAGCACCGCCGCCCGAGCCTCGCGTTCGTGGGTCCGACGCCGCCGGACGACCTCGTCGATCCGGGCCTCGAGCGCCTGCCGACGGGCGGTCAACCGAGCGCGCTCGGCGTGGGTCAGCGGGCGGACGGTCACCGCGTACATCCGGTCGCTCCATCCGGGTAGGCGTAGCCCGGCTGGGCGATGACCACCGCCATCCGACCCCGAAGGGTCCTGTACCACGCCCGCTACGCGATGCTCCACGAGGCGAGTAGGTGTCGAGGCGCTGCGGTACATGCGCCAGACCTTCGGGCTCCCCGGCTGCGGCTCCAGCACGAGCCCGTCGACCGTAGCACAGAACCGACGCCATTGACGTGTTCGACGCGATCTCGAAGAAGCCTGCCTCCCTGCAGGGCCTCGTCGCGCTCGATGGCCTCGATGTCCCAGTGAACCACGGCCGTCGGGCCTCTCTGCTCGACCGTCACGGCCGGTCTGGTGCCAGCGGGTAGAGGTCCGCGAGCGGCGTCGACAGGCCCATGAGCATGAAGCCGGACCCCGGACGGGGCCAGAACACGTCCCACACGAGCTCGTTCTCGGGGGTGACCTCGCGCAGGCGGGACATCCCACAGTTCTGCTGGGTGTTCCCGTTGGGGAGACGGCTCGCCGCGCCGAACCCGATACCGAACACCTCCGGAGGTGCCACGGTGACGAAGATCTCGGTCAACGTCTCGGTCGCGAAGTCGACGGCGTACTCCCGCACGAGGACTCGTTCAAACGTGACGCGATCGTCGAAGTCGGAGACCAGCAGGGTCCCCCCTTCGGTGTAGTGGGTGTTGTGCGGGTAGACCATCGCCGATTCCGGAGGATCGTACGTCCATCCACCGGGGACGTACCCCGATCCGAACCACCGCAACGGCTCGAAGGTGGTCGCGTCGAGCTCCACCGTCGTCTCCGCAGTGTACTCGGTGAGGAGGAGGTTCCCCGTCGCCGGATCGTGCCAGACGGTGTTCCCGGAACACCCGACGCCCGGCAGCAGCCCGTCGAGCCAGGCGTTGCAGTCGAACAGCACGGTCGTCGTGTCGTCGCGTGCCACCTGGGTGAGATCCTCGAAGTTGTAGTAGGTGTCGTCGGGGTTGGGGTCATCCAGCGCCCGCTGGTACGCGATCGAGCCGTCGGGCAGGCCCGCGAACGACTGGTGGAGACCCGGGGTGGGGAAGGTGTGGATCTCCGCGCCGTCGATCGTCATCTCCACCACGGTCCCGGCGGCACCGCCGTCGAACGCTCCGAACAGGCTGTTGTGGTCCACCAACAGGGTGTCGCCCGCGACCGAGAGCTGCGGGTACCCCGTCCACCGGCCGGCCGGCGACCGCAGCGACCAGACCACGCGGCCCTTCCGGTCCACGATCTGGGTGTACGCGCCGTCGGTGAAGGTGTCCAGCGACACCAGCAGCCACGGCTGCGACGCGTCGTAGCCCGCAGGGTCGGCGAACAGGACGTCGGGGACCGGTGCGCCCTCCGGCAGCGGAGGGGTACGGATCTCCAGGTCGTCGGTGGTGACCGTGTCCTCGGCACCCACCGCCACGATCCGCCAGGTGACGTCGGTGTCGTACGGTACGCCGAGCAGGAGCTCCTCGTGGGCACCGGCGGCCAGCGTACGGACGGGGCTGGCGAGGGTGTCGTCGTCGAACGAGAACTCCACGTGGACCGCGGCGTCCCCGGATTGCTGCCAGGACACCCGCACGACGGTCTCGACGATCGGCCCCAGCGCCGCCGATGCATCCGCGACGCTCAACGGCGGGTCGAGGTCACCGGTGTCCTCGGTGTCTTCGGTGTCTTCGGTATCCCCGCTGTCCTCGGTGTTCCCGTCCGGATCGACCGGGACGTCGGGATTGTCCTTTCGACAGGCAACGACCAGCGCGATCCACATCGACCCCCCCTTCGACGAAGCTGCACGGGCGAGGAGAGGCGACGGCAAGCGTGCTCACGACGCCTCTCCCCATACCCATATCCTGCACCGGACCTCGGTCCGCACTCCCGATGTCGTCAAGGTGGCTCGGAGCCACGCTCATTCGGGTCGCACGATGTGACGACATGTTTCGTGCGTACCCCCCGTGCGGCGGCCACCGAGCGACCCGTCCCGTTCGTCCGCCCCTCCCGAGTCTCCTGTTCGCAATCCGACGAACGGGCGCTCGACCCAGCGCGCTCGGCGCGGTCAGCGGACGTCCCCGTACCGCGGACCCGATCTCGCCGATCGGCCACCGCTACGGCGGGGTGGGCGGCTCGATTCGGAGGATCCCTGCGTCGATCAGCGCCTCGAGCAGCGGCTGGAGCTCGTCCCACCCGTAGCCGTCACCCCAGGCGCAACACGACGAAGCGAGGAACGACGCGTGGCCGGTGAGCGCGAGCCCGAACGGCACGAGCCGTGGGTCGTCGAACCACACGACCTCGGCCCCGTGGAACAGGTGCAGTGTCGGGGCGCCGGTGGCGTTTCGCTCGAGGGCGCAGGTCAATCGGGCGGTGGGTGTCACCGGCAGCACGGCGTCCGGTGTCACCGCCCCGGTCGTAGGGACACCGCCGGGGCGGGCGCGCGCAGCGACTCGTCGGACCGCCCGCAGGGTTGCAGGGCTCCCGCCGTCCCACGCACCGACCGCCGCGCGGAGCTCGTCCAGTCGCTGGTCCACGAACCGCCGAACCTCATCCGCCAGCCGGTCGGGCGCGTCGGTGCCCGGAGACACCGGCCGCGGCCGTCTCCAGCCCTCGTCCGCCTCGAACGCCTCGGTCAGCAGGGCCGTCGCCACGTCCAGGAGCGTCCGGATCTTGAACACGACGGTCAGCGACAACGCTGGCCCGTCGCTGGTGCACCGGGTGGAGTGCCAACTGCCTGCGGGGACGTACAGCAGGTCGCCCGGACCGAGCTCGAGCGCGTCGTCCGCGGGCTCCGCGACCGGCTGGTCGGTCCACCCGTCGATCGAGGTCCGGGTGTCGGCCGACCGCCGCTCCGACGAGAACGCTCACAGATGGGCACCGGGCTCTGCGTCGTAGCCGTGCGCGTCGTACACGAACCGCCACCGGTCGTACACGTAGGCGACCAGGGCGGGATCCAGCGGGAGCTTGTTCCGCTGATAGCCCGCCAGCCCGGCGACGTATGGCCGGAGCGCCCCCTCCGCCGCGGGCCACCCCGGCAACCCGAGCCGCTCGTACACGGTGGCGAGCCGCGCGAGCTCGTTGCCGCACAGGTCGTCGTACGCGAGCTCCACCAGGCGATCCGGGCCGAGCAGCGCGCGGTCCTCGAGGTACCTTCGGAACACCACCTCACCGAGCCGCGCCGTCTGGTCCCACCGGCTGTCGACGAAGCTCCGACGCGGCCGTTGGAGGTGGTTCTCCCAGTCCACCACCCCGCGCATGTGGAGCATCGACGCGAACAGTCTCGCAGGGTGACGGTGGATGTACACGAACGCCGACCGTGGGTACCGCGCCGTGATCAACCGGACCCGAGCGGTGTGCGGACAGCTCTTGACCACGACCCGCTTGCCGCCGCTGTCGACCATCAGCGTCCGGAGGAACCGGTCCAGCCCGGCGAGGAACCTGGCGCGATCGCGATCGGTCGCTGCCTCGCCGAAGTCCACGTACGGCTCGACCGACTCGAAGTCGTCCGGGAACATCAGCGCGGTGTAGAACGACCGTCCGGTCAACTTCAGCAGGGCGATCTCGTCTTCCGCCGCCGCCGACCAGCTCATCGACACCTTGTCGTAGGTCCTGGTGGCAGGGAGCGCGTTCGCCAGCAGCCTCGGCCCGAGCCGTCCGGTCAGCAGCGCGTGATCCGGGAACACCGCCTGCCAGGTCGTGCACACGGTGTGATTCGGATCGTGGGCGAGGAGGTTGTGCAGGTGGGTGGTCCCGGACCGCCAATGGCCCAGCACGAACAGGGGAGGGGGATCGAGGACCTGCGCGCGGACGCGCGACCCGTACGCCAACCACGTCGCCGCGCCCAGCACGCTCGACAGGAGTCCCACCGCGCCGATCGCCGCCGCGCGGTGCCAATAGACGGGATGGACGCGGAACCGGTGGCGCGCGAGCAGCCCGAGCCAGCGTCCGAGCCGGATCCCCATCGCGAGCTGCTCGGTCGACCACCGACCCTCGATCGTCGCTACCCGTTCGTCCATCGGGCCTCCTCGCACAGCCTACGCCTCCAGGGCGGTCGCGGCACGGTCCGGTCATCGCCTGCCACCGCCGATGATCCAGCGGACGGTAGGCGTAGCGGGTCGCGTGCCTCAAGGCCGGGCACTGCGAGACGATGGGCGGGGAGGGGGACCACCGGTGGTCCGGCGAGCGATCGCGATCGAGACGTGGTGCGTGGCGGCGTTGCCGGCCGATCGGGTCCGCGCCGGCCGCGCAGCGGTGCGGTTCGCTGCCGGGGTCGCGCCGTGGGGGCTCCTGTTCGGGGTCACGTTCGGCGCGCTCGACCTGCCGCTGCTCGCCGTCAGCCTGATGGTCGCCGGCCTCGGGGTCGGGGCAGTCCCGGCGCTGATCCGGGTCACCCGGTCGGTCGCGTGGCCAGCGCACTGGATGAACGTGTTCCTCGCCCAGAGCCTGCTGGTCGCCGCGTGGCACCTCGACGGGATCGTGGCGGCCTGCGTACCGTGGCTCGCGGTGTGTGTGGTCAGCGCGGCGTACCTGATCGGTCCGCGCGCCGGGATCGGATGGACCGCGATCGCCATTGGATCGATCGGCGCGCTCCTGGCCGCGCACCTCACCGGCGCGGTCCCCGCCGCGGTCGTGCCACCGGAGGTCGTGTGGTGCCTCGCAGCGTCGGCGCACGCCGGGCTGTTCGCGGTGGTGCTGGTGTTCGTCGTCGCCGCCGCCTCGGTCGACGCGCGGGCCCGAGCCGACACCGCGCGGGCGATGCAAACGACCGCTGACGCCAACCGGGCCAAGTCGGACTTCCTCGCGCACATGAGCCACGAGCTCCGCACGCCGATGAACGCGATCCTCGGCTACGCGGAGCTGCTGCTCGAGCAGGCCGCGCCCGAGGACGTCCACGACCTCGAACAGATCCACGTCGCGGGCCGACACCTGCTGCGGTTGATCAACGACGTGCTCGACCTGTCGAAGGTCGACGCGGGCCAGATGGCGTTCGAGCTCGGCGCGGTCGACGCCGTCGCCACGGCTCGGGACGTGCTGGAGGCGGTGGCGCCGATCCTGCGGGCGCGCGGCAACGACGGCGTGCTCGACGCGGCGTCGCCGGTGTGGGTCCGGGCGGACCCGGTGCGCCTGCGCCAGTGCGTGCTGAACCTGGTCGCGAACGCGGCGAAGTTCACCGACCACGGCACGGTGCGGGTCCGGATCGTCCGCACCGACTGGGAGGCCACGATCTCGGTCGAAGACACCGGGATCGGCATCGCCCCCGACGCGTTGCTCCGGGTGTTCGAGCCGTTCGTCCAGGCGTCGGCGGACATCCAACGGACCCATGGTGGCACCGGTCTCGGACTCGCGCTGGTCAAGCAGTTCGTCGAGCGGATGGACGGCCGCGTGTGGGCGGACAGCCAGCCTGGGGTCGGTAGCCGGTTCCACCTCGCGTTGCCCGCGGTGGCCGCGGTCGGCGGCGCGGGATAGAACAGCTCGTTCCTTCCGGAACAGAGCCGACGGTACGCTCGCGGTTCCGGAAGGACTGGAGCCAACCATTTCGACCTTCGAATCCATGGATCTCGCACCCGAGATCATGACGGCGCTGACCGATCTCGGGTACACGTCCCCGACCCCGATTCAGACCCAGGCCATCCCGCTCGCGATCTCCGGCCGCGACCTGATCGGCTCGGCGTCCACCGGCACCGGCAAGACCGCAGCGTTCCTGATCCCGATCCTCCAACAGCTGCGCGGCACCGAGCCCGGCAAGCTCCGGGTCCTCGTGCTGTCGCCCACCCGCGAGCTCGCGCTCCAGATCGACGAGCAGGCGCTGGCCCTCGGCTATCACCTCGGGTTCTCCAGCGTGGCGGTCGTCGGCGGGGTCGACATGAGCCCGCAGGAGCACGCGATCCGCTCCGGCGCCGAGATCATCGTCGCCACGCCCGGACGGCTGCTCGACCACCTCCGGTTCAAGTACCTCGACCCGTCGACGGTCGGGTTCCTGGTGCTCGACGAGGCGGACCGGATGTTCGACATGGGGTTCCTGCCGGACCTCAAGCGGATCATCGCCCGGCTGCCGACCGAGCGGCAGACGATGCTGTTCTCCGCGACGATGCCGGACGAGGTCCGGCGCCTGGCGGACGCGATCCTCCGCGATCCGGCCACGGTCGCGGTCGATCCGCAGAAGCCGGCGAAGGATCTCGTCCAGCGCGCGTTCGCCGTGGCCCACCACCGGAAGGCGGCGCTGCTGACGGCGTTGCTGCGGCATCCGTCGCTCGAGTCGGTGATCGTGTTCGTGAAGCGGAAGCGCGAGGCGGACGGGCTCGCCGCGCGGATCACCCGGTCCGGGCGGAACGCCGAGAGCCTCCACTCGGACCGGTCGCAGTCCGAGCGGGTCGCCGCCCTCGACGCGTTCCGGCGCGGCGACTGTCCGGTGCTCGTCGCGACCGATGTCGCGGCCCGGGGGATCGACGTGGACGGCGTGACCCACGTGGTCCACTTCGACGTGCCGCGGTCGTCCGAGGACTACATCCACCGGAGCGGCCGGACCGGCCGGGCCGGCGCCAGTGGCCAGGTGTTGACGTTCGTCGCCCCGGACGAAGAGCGCGACGTGGCGGCGATCGAGCGGGCGATCGGCTCGAAGATCCCGCGGTTCGCGCTGAAGGGGTTCAACCCGGAGCTCGATCGCGCCCGGGCGAAGCCGGTCCCGGAGGGCCGGTCGCGGGGCGGCTCGCGCGGCGGCTCGGATCGGAGCTCGCGCCGCGGTCGGTAGCGTCAGCGCGCGCGGACCGCCAGGGTCCGCACCGCCCGCTCCCACAGGCGCGCGGACCGGTTGTGGACCGGGCCCTCAGCCGCCAGCGCGCGACACACCGCCTCGTCGAACGGGACGCGGACGTGGTCCGGCAGCTCGGCCCAAAACCCGTCCCCCGCGGCCACCAGATCGCTGGTCATCCCGTCGACGAGCTGGCGGGCGACCCCGTAGTCGGCCCGCGTCACGAACCGGAGCCACCAGCTCGACAGCCGCGGGGTCAACACCGGCACCGGCACCATCACCGGCCGGAACCCCGCCTGGCGGGCCACCCGCTCGAGGATCTCCCGCGCGGTCAGGATCTCCGGACCCGGCAGATCATAGGCCCGCGACCCGGCCGACGACAGGTCGACCGCGGCCACGATCGCGGTCACGACGTCGTCGATCCCGATCGGCTGAGTCCGCGTCGCCAGCCACCGCGGCAGCACCATCAGCGGCAGCCGGAGCGCGAGGTCGCGGCACATCAGCCAGCTCTCGCTCCCCGCGCCGACGATCATCGACGCGCGGAGCTCGATCACCGACACGCGGCCGCTCCGGAGCACCTCACCGGTCTGGAGCCGGGCCCTGAGGTGGACCGACGGCTCCCCGTCGGGGGTCGGGCCGCCGAGGTACACGATCCGCCGGACCCCCGCCTGCTCGGCCGCGCGCAGCACCCGCTGCGCCGACGCCTCCTCGCGGGCGATCAGGTCCGGGCCGTGGTCGGCCAGCCCGTGGACCAGGTACACCACCGCGTCCGCGCCGCCGAACGCGGCGTCGAGGCCGGCTCCGGTGTCGACGTCCAGCCGGACCCACGCGCGCCGGTGGTCCCGGTCGGACAAGTCGCGGGTGCCACACCGGACGTCTCGGCCCGCGGCGGACAGCCGATCGACCACGTTCCGCCCGACGAACCCCGACGCCCCTGCCACCACCACCGGACCGGTCATCGGGCCACCGCGGCGAGCCGCGCGATCGCGTCGACGCTGAACCGCCGCTGGAGCGGCCGGATCAGGGCCGGGCCCACCAAGCGCACCAGCAGCAGGTTCGGACGAGAGAACTTCCGGATGCCGAACGTGACCTCGTCCGACCGCCGATCCCACCGGAGCTCGAACTGCTCCTCTCCGGACAGCACGTGCCCGGGAAGCGTGCCGTAGGCGAACCCAGCGCGGCGGACGACGCCGTCGTCGTCGTCGATCCGGTACACCACCCGGCACACGTTGATCGTGTACACGCCGTAGGTCCGGGCGGTGAACGCCATCGTGGCCCCTTCGATCTGCGGGACGTCGGTGTGGTGGGGGCGGACCCACCCGAGGTCGAACATCGTCCACCGCCGGAGCGCGTCCTCGGCCCGGCGGGCGACCTCGGCGCCGTGGCCGATGCCCTCGCGGACCTCGTCGTGGTCCCACCCCGCCGGCAAGGGTCCCCGGGTCGCCCCGACTGGCGCGTAGGTGAACGGCGCGCCGCTCGACCACCCGACGACCCGGTCGACGTCCTCCGCCGTCGGCGCGGTGGCCCGAAAGATGAACGGAGGCCGCGGCGGGTCATCCATGTTCGGGTTCGTCGCCCGGGATCGCGAGGTCGGCCTGTTCGATCAGGTGGCCCGAGCGCTCCGCCTTGGTGCGGAGGTACGCCTGGTTGTGGACGTTCGGGGGCATCAGGTGCGGGATCCGACCGCTGACCTGGATCCCGAGCTCGGTCAGCTGCCGGATCTTGTCTGGGTTGTTCGTCACCAGGCGGATCGACTTCAACCCGAGGCTGTGGATCATGTGGGCCGCGACCGAATACTCGCGCTCGTCGTCGCGGAACCCGAGGGCGAGGTTCGCTTCGACCGTGTCGAGTCCGCGATCTTGAAGCGCGTAGGCGCGGATCTTGTTCATCAGCCCGATCCCGCGCCCCTCCTGGCGCATGTACAGCACGACGCCGTGCGGTTCGGTCGCGATCGTCCGGAGCGCCGCCTGGAGCTGGGCCCTGCAGTCGCACCGGAGCGAGCCGAGGGCGTCGCCCGTCAGGCACTCGCTGTGGACCCGCAGCGGCACGTCCGACCGGCCGACCACGTCCCCGTGGACGATCGCGATGTGGTCCTTGTTGTCGCGGTTGTTCCAGAACGCGACGATCCGGAACCGACCGAACTCGGTGGGGAGGTCCGCCACCGCCACCACCCGCACGCACACCTTGGACTCGCCGTACCCCGCGCACTCGTGGTCCCGGTCGTGGTCCACCAGGTCGGTCAACTCGTCGTGCTGCATCTCGGGTCTCCTCTCGCGCGCGTCGTTCGTCATTCGAGCAGCCGTGCTGCCAATTCGATCCCCGACAGGTACGCCCCCTGGATCCCGCCCAGCTCGGAGAACGCCTCGCCGGCGAGCCCGAGCCGCGGACCCGCGCCGATCACCACCGGGTGTCGGAGCGGCGGCGTCTGGTCCAGACGGGCGAACCGCCACCGGTGCGGGTGGGTGACCGTCGGGCGCTCGACCCACGGCCCGACGCTCGACGCCGCCGCCCCCAGCAGCTCCGCGGCCCACCCCGCGGGCGGGGCGTCGAGCCGGGCCCGGGACCACGCCGGCCGTCCCTGGAGGACCAGCGCGCGATGGGCTGGATCGCGCCGCTTGGTCGAGTCGTGCGACACGAGTTGGAGCGGGGAGTCGAGGCCCGGCTGGAACAGGTCGAACCCCGGATCCGGCGTGTCGAGGGGGTACAGGGCCGCCAGGCACAGGCACGGCACCGCCTGCGTGAACCCGAGCAGCGCGGAGGCGCTCCGAACGGCGTCGTCCTCGACCGCCGCCAGCAGTGCTCGCGCCTGCGCGGCCGGCACCGCGAGGATCACCGCCTCGGCCCGCCGCTCCCCGACGACCCACTGCCCGCCGTTGCGTCGGAGGGGCGGGATCGCCGACCCGAGCTCGACCCGGAGGCCCGCGGCGAGCGCCTTCGGCAGCGCGGTGAGGCCGGACCGGAGCGCGATCCGCAGCTCGCCGGGGTCGAGCGCCCGCGCCTGGCACGGTCCGCCCGGACCCGCGACCCGGTGGGGCCAGCCGTCGACCCGCTCGTCGGCCGGGAGCGCCCGCAACCGCTCGACGAACGCGGGGTTCGACCCGTGGAGGAACGCGGGTCCGAGGTCGACCGGCTGGCCCTCGAGCCGACGGGTGGCGCACCGCCCGCCGACTCCGTTCGCCTTGTCGACCACCACGACGGACCGGCCGCGGTCGCGGAGGGCGCCCGCGACGGCGAGGCCGGAGATCCCGGCGCCCACCACCACGAACTCGGCGTCGTCGCTCGACACGGCCCCTCCGCCGAGGGACCGTAACGTGCCATCGGTCAGGGCGAGGTCAACGCGAGGATCGCCCCGGGATCGGTGATCGCGTCGGTCGGGAAGCCGTCCGGACCCAGCAGGAACCCACCCGAGTCGGTTGCCACCCAGATCGTGGCGCCATCGTCGGACACCGCAGTGTCACGCAGGCGATCAGCCCGTGACCGGCGTCCGTCCCCTCGACGAACCGTAGATCATCCGGCCGAGCGGCCACCAGGGCCCCACCAGCAACGCCAGGTTCGGCGCCCACCACGCCCAGTCGAAGTCACCCCGGATCGCCCAGAACGCGATCGCGTTCAGCCCCGACGCGCTGGTGAACGCGAGCGACACCACGGTCAATGTCCGCGCGACGTCCGGAGCGCGCCGAACGGCCGCCAGCGCCGCGAACCCGGTCGCGCTCACCGCGAGATCCAGGGGCAGGAACGACCAGTTCCACGCGACGACCAGCGGGTCGTCCGCGTCCGCGTACAGCCACTCCGGCGGCACCAGGTGGGTCGCCGACACCACCCAGTACACCACGAACCCGAGATCGACGATCGCCATCGCGATCCGCATCCACCGCTGCTCGGCCTCCGACATCGCGCGCTCCCGGGACCCGGGTATCCCGGCGTTCGGCGTCGACGGGCGATCACCGACGGACGAGCGGGCCTCCGACGAGCCCGTCGGCGGACACGTCGCGGGGGACGAGCTTGCGGGCGCAGTACTCGTCGAGGGTGTCGCGATCCTCGACGAACGTCATCCTGGGCACGGCGTACCCGCACGAGGACTGCACGCGATCGACCTCGATCAGGAACACCTGGCGGACGTACGGGTGCAGATCGTCGCCGAACCGCTCGCGGACCGCGGCGACTGCCGGATCGTCGACCTCCGCCCGCCGCCCGCGCCCGTACAGCCGCACAATCCCGGTCTCCCGGTCGAAGCTGCACACCATCAGGGTGATCCGGGGGTCCTGCGCGAGGTGCCGGGCCGTCTCGTCCCCGCTGCCCGGATAGTCGGCGTACCCGACCAGGTTCGGCCCGAGGACCCGGAGCAGGCACCGCCCCTTCGGCGACAGGTTGACCGGACCGTCGTCGATCGGCGCCGTCGCCACGAAGAACAGGTGTTGGCGCTCGATGAACGCGCGCCGCTGGTCGTCGATCGCGTCGAACCACGTCGCCACGGAGACCTCCCGGCGGTCTCGTAGCGTGTCAGGCGCGCAGGTGCGGGTGGAACGCCGCGCGGAACGGCGCGGGGGCCTCGAGGTACGGGGTGTGGCCCGTCCCGGGGATCACCGTCTCGACGAACGCGCCGCCGGCGGCCGCGTACCGTTCGAGCACCCGGCGGACCTGGCCGACCATCGGTTGCGGCGGGTAGACCTCGATCCCGGGCCAGCCGGGGACCAGGCCGAGCTGCCCGAGCGTCCCGAGATCGAACAGCGAGGCATCCGACACGATCTGGTCGGCGTCGCCGCGCACCCACAGGATCGGCGGCTTCGGCGTCGCGGTCAGCAGCCGGTCGACCAGGTCGCCGACGTACCGGGGGGACAGGGCGTTCACCGGACCGAACCGGCCGGGCGCCGTCCCGGGCCAGTTCGCCGACGGGGTCGCGTCACCCGGGTACCGATTCGGTCCGACCCGCTCGGACAGCACCGAGGTCAGCAGCGCCTCCTCGCGCGCCGGCACGAACGGCGGCTTCCAGTAGAACGTGTTCATCACCACCCGGGGCGAGGCCTGCGGGTTGTCCGAGCCGCGGTCCTTCAGCCCGAGCAGCCGCGCGAACTCCGGGTTCACCACGCCGCCGCCCGACCCCGCCGCGTCCGGCCAGCACGGCGCCCCGTCCAGGCCGCGGCTCCCGCCGAACCCCCACGGCGAGCCAGGCGCCACCAGGGTCGCCGTCCGGAACGCCGCCGGTCGCGCCGCGAGCAGGCCGTACACCACGACCCCGCCGAGCGAGTGGCCGACCACGTGGACCCGCTCGAGCCCCAGCGCGTCGATCAGCCCGAGCAAGTCGTCGACCCAGTCGCCGACGCCGCGGGTCGCGTCGACCAGGAGGTCGTCGGTGTCGCCGTACCCCCGCAGATCCGGCGCGAGCCCCCGGAACCCCGGTGGGAGCGCCGCGAGCTCGTCGTGCCAGAACACCGACGACGACGCGTTGCCATGGATGAACAGCACCGGGACGCCGTCCTCCGGGCCGTGCTCGGCGAGGTGGATCCGCAGCCGCGGGGTCGACACCGTTCGGAACGAGATCATCGGGCGCTCCCTCCTGCGGTCCACCGCCACACCGACACCGCCATCGTGATCCCGCCGCCGGACGCGCAGAATACGACGACCTGGCCGGGGGACGGCCCGGCGCCGGACGCGATCGCGTCGTCGAGGGCCATCACCACGCACGGCGAGCCGGTGTAGCCCCACTTGTCCATCACCCACCGCGTCTTCGTCAGCGGCTGCCCGAGGATCCCCATCACCTCTTCGATCGACCGGAGGTTGAGCTGGGTGAACAGGTACAGGTCGACGTCGTCGGGGGTGAGGCGGGCCTTGGCGAGCGCCCGCCCGATCAGCCGCGGCCAGTGCTCGGCGTTGAACGTGGGCGGGAACCTGCGGACGAACTCGACCTTCGGCCGGGGCTCGGTCGGACCTGCCGGACGCCGGGCGCCCCCGACGTAGATCCCGAGCGCGTCGTGGTAGCTGCCCTCGGTGAACAGCTCGGTCGCGAGCCACCCCGGTTCGGGGCCTCGGCCGAGGACCGCGACCCCGGCTCCGTCGGCGAACAGGTTGACCGTGCGCTTGTCGGACCGGTCGAGGAACCGGCTCATCGCGTACCCGCCGGCGACCAGCACGTACTGCGCGTCGGGCTCGGTCGACAGGTACCGCGCGCCCGCGTCGAGCGCGGTCACCCACCCGGCGCAGGCGCTGTTCAGGTCGTAGCACCCCGCGCGGGACGCGCCGAGCAGGTGTTGGACCCGCGCCGAGGTCGGCGGAGACGGCTGATCCGGGGTGTCGGTCGACACGATCACCAGATCGAGCGCCTCGCCGTCGATCCCGGCCCGGGCCAGCGCGGCGTGGCTCGCGGCCAGCACGAGGTCGGACGTGGTCTGGTCGTCCGCCATCCACCGGCGCTCGCGGATCCCGACGTTGCGGACCAGCCAGGCGTCGGTGTCTGCGCCGAGCCACGCGTCGATCTCAGCGTTGGTGACGACCCGCTCGGGGACGTAGCTTCCGGTGGACAGGATCTGGACGGGCACGGCCCAGTTTGCTGACTCATGAGTCAACTGTCAAGTCGCTCCGGCGAGGGCTGGCGATCCGCGTGCGCGATCGGCTAGACCCGGGCGCGGGGGTGGTCGAATGCGCGCGATGGTCACGATCGGTGCCGCCTGGGGGATGCTCGCGTCGCAATCGGCGTTCGCGGCGCGGGTCTCGGTGAACGAGTTCTACCGGTCGACATCGCTGGGATCGACCGGCGACGAGTGGGTCGAGCTGGTGCTGCTGGACGACTGGACGGCCGCCGAGGTCGACGGGCTGTTCGTCGGCGACTCGACCTCGTCCACCGCGGCGAAGTTCGCCGGGTACGGGCTCGACGGGATGGCCGACATCGCCGCCGTGTTCCCGGCCGGCACGATCCTGGTCGTGGGCGGAGGCGCGGCCCTGACCGCGGACCACGCGCTGGACCCGGCCACCGGCGACTACACCGTCGTGGTCCTCACCACCGGCGTCCACGTCGTGTCGAACGGGTCGACGGGCGACTTCGCGTCGACCGACGTGGTGTACGCCGACCTCGACGGGGCCAACGGCAACGCGACCCTGTCGGCGTCGGGGTTCGCGGTGAACTGGGACAGCACCCCCGGCGCGTTCGGTGCGATCGCCTCGGTGACGATCGCCCCGCCGGACAACGCGTCCGGCGCGGTGCTGGCGGTCGACCCCGCCGGAGCGACCGATCCGACCGGCTGGCTGGTGACGGTCCCGGCGATCGCGCTGACGCCGGGCGCCCCGAACGGCGGCGCGAACACGGACGGGGTCCTCGCGCTGCGGTCGTGCGCCGACGCCGATGGTGACGGGGTGTGCGACGTCGACGACCAGTGCGACGGCGCCCCCGACGACCTCGACGCCGACGCGGACGGGATCCCGGACGGGTGCGATCCGTGCCCGGTGGACGCGTCTCCCGGAGACGACACCGACGGCGACGGCGTGTGCAACGCGGACGACCAGTGCGACGGCGCGTCGGACGCCCTCGACGCGGACGGCGACGGGATCCCGGACGCGTGCGACCGGTGCCCGGCCGACGCTCCCCCGGAGGACCTCGACGGCGACGGCGTGTGCAACGCGGTCGACGCCTGTCCGGACGGCGACGACGGGCGGGACGTCGACTTCGACGGGGTGCCGGACGACTGCGACGGCTGCCCGCTCGACGCCCCGCCGGACGACGTGGACGGCGACCAGGTGTGCAACGCCGACGACCGGTGTCCGGCGGGCGACGACGGCGTCGACACCGACGCCGACGGGATCCCGGACGCGTGCGAGGTCGCGGCGGCGCTGACGCTCGCGGTGGTCGGTCCGGTGGTCCCGAGCCAGCCGGTCGCGTTCACCGTGAGCGGGGCGGCGCCCGGCGAGACCGTGTACGTGCTCGCGACGGCCGGTCCGTCCCAGTCCGGGCCGTGTCCGCCGTCGATCGGCGGCCAGTGCCTCGGCCTCGGGTTCGGGATCCGGTCGGTCGGCAGCGGCCCGGCGGACCCGTCCGGGACCCTCGCCCTCGAGGTGATCGCGCCGCGGTGGATCCCGGCTTCGGGCGTGATGACCGTCCAGGCGGTGGCGGTGCGGGGGATCGGCGGCGTCGACACCGCGCTGTCGCCGGCGATCGAGATCCAGCTCGGCCCGTGACGGGTCGACCGGCGCGTTCGCGTCGACCGTTTACGAACGCCCCGGACCGGCTTAGGCGGTGGGGCCATTGGAGGTCCCACGATGCTGTCCATTTTCGCGTTGCTGTTCCTGGCGTGTGGTGAAGAGCCCGCTCCGGTGCCCGAGCCGGTGGTCGCGCCCGAGCCGCCGCCGGTCCCCGAGCCCCCGCCGGCGCCCGTCGCCGAGGTGATGACGGTGGACGGCCTGATCGCCGCCCGGGACGCGAACGTCGGCAAGGTCGTCAGCCTGAAGGGCTTCTACTCCAGCATGACGAAGCAGGACGCGCCGCCGCAGATCAACGTCTCGATCTATCAGGACGCCGATCTGAAGGCCGCCAACGTGGTGTGCGTGTTCGACATCAAGAAGGAAGAGAAGCTCGGTCAGCTCGTGCAGAAGGCCGAGGTGACGATGCACGGCACGGTCTCCGCCGACAAGATGGGCGAGATCACCAAGATCGACGACTGCAAGATGGGCACGGCGGACGCGGTCGAGGCCGAAGAGCCGGCGACCGACGCGGCCCCGGCGACCGACGCGGCCCCGGCGGAAGAGGGCAAGGCCAAGAAGGGCAAGAACAAGGCTCACTGAGAGGACCCCACCAGGGGCCCGAACACCTACCGGGTCGACGGTCCGAGCGGCGCTGCCCCTGGGACAGACGCCCGCTCGACCGCTCGGGGCTGAACGATGTGGCTGTTCGCTGCCGCGCTGGTCGCGCGGGCCGCTCCGGACGTGGTGGTCGATGCGATCGGTCGGTCGATCGCCCGCGACGGGGTCCGCGCGCCGATCGATGAGCTCCGGGCGCCGCTCCGCGCCGCGTGTGCCGCCGGGCGCGCCCTGGCGTGCGCGCTGGCCGAAGCGCCGCTCGACCAGGCGGGGATCGCCGCCGCCGGCGCCGCCGCGTGCGGAGTCGACGGCCCCGCCGACCCTCCGGCCGACCACCCGCCCGCAGACTCAGCGGGGTGCGTGCTCGCGGCGTGGGGCTTGTTGCCGCCCACCGGGGACGGGCTCGACCCGACCCATCCGACCGATCCGGCCCGGTACCGGTCCCTCGTCGACCGGGCGTGCGGCGCCGGCGTGGTCCGCGGCTGCGTCGAGCTCGGATACGTCCATCTCCTCGGGCTCGCCACCTACCCGAGCGTCCCCGCCGCGGCGGAGTACTGGGCCCCGGCCTGCGACGCCGGGGACGCCCATGCCTGCACCGCGCTCGGCCTCGCCGCGTCGGACCCGAGCCGCCTGCGCCAGGGGGCCGACGGGGGCGATCCCACCGCGTGGGTCGCGCTCGCCGCCCGGGACCCTGCCACCGCCGACGCGTCGCTCGCCCGCGCGTGCGCTGGGGGCGTGACCCGGACCTGCACTGCGATGGCCCTCGAAGCGCTGGCGGAGGCGCCCGCGTCGCCGGCGTCCGCGCCGTCCCCCGCGCCGACCGGAGCCGGGTCCGACGGGACCCGCGGCGCGAGTC
>JBEBJW010000008.1:0-20515 GCA_040079715.1 Myxococcota bacterium
CGGCGTACCCGTCGGCGGGGGGCGCGGCGGTCGGGTCGATCGAGGCGTGGTTCGCGTCGACGTAGAACAGCTTCGGCGCGGTCCCCTGCTCGGGTTTCCGGACCGACACCGCCTCGCGCGCGAGCACCCGCGCGATCTCCGACGACGGATCGTCGAGATCGCCGGCGATGATCGCGTGCTCCGGGCACACCACCACGCACGCCGGCTCGAGGCCGACCTCGACCCGGTGGGCGCAGAAGTTGCACTTCGCCGCGGTGTGGGTCTCGGGGTCGATGTGGATCGAATCGTACGGGCAGGCCTGGATGCAGCCTTTGCATCCAATGCAAACATTCGAGTCGAAGTCGACGATCCCGTCCGGACGGCGGTGCATCGCGCCGGTGGGGCAGATCCGCACGCACGGCGCGTTCGAGCAATGGTTGCACCGGGTGACCTGGAACGCACGCCGGACGTCGGGGAACAGTCCGACCTCGACCGTCTTGACCCAGGTGCGGTACACCCCGAGCGGGACCTGGTTCTCGCTCTTGCAGGCCGTGCTGCAGGCGTGGCAGCCGATGCAGCTGCCGTTGTCGATCACGAATCCGTAGTTCATCCCGGTCCCCGCCGCGCCCCCGTATCCGACTGGGGTGTGGCGGTCAGGCGGCCGGGGTCGCCCGCTCGCGGAGCACGCCCACCAGCTCCTGCAACAGCGCGTCGCGGGTCCGGTCGCCCTTCCGGATCACCTGCTCGGTGTAGCCCCGGAGCTGCTCGAGCTCGTCCTGGGACAGGTCACGGGCGGTGACCACCAACACCGGGGTGCCCTGGTGGGCGGATTCCTGCAGTCGGCGGACGAACTCGAACCCGTCCATGTTCGGCATCATCAGGTCGAGCACGATCACGTCCGGGTTTCGGCCGTCGAGGGACGCGAGCCCGTCGACGCCGTCCACCGCCTCGGTGACGGACCACCCGGCGGCGGTCAGGGTCCGGGTCATGATGTCGCGCAGGTCCGGGTCGTCCTCGACCACCAGCGCGTGCCCGACCGGCGCCGGCAACAGGCTCTTGACGATCTCGACCAGTTGGTCGCGGTCGAACGCCCGGTGGGCCGAGCCGGCCTCGAGCGCCACGGTCAGATCGCGGCCCGGCGTCATCTGGAGCAGCACGGTCGGGATGTCGCGGGTCGACGGGTGCTCGCGGAGCCTGGCGAGGACGCTGTCCGGACCGGCCCCCGCCATCTCCACGTCGAGGACGATCGCGCGCGGTCGGGTCCGGATCGCGAGCCCGAAGCCCTCCTCGGCGGTGCGGGCGACGGCGACGGCCATCCCGGCGCGGCCGAGGGTCCGCGACAGCACCTCGCGGGTCCACTCGTGGGCGTCGATCACCAGCACCCCGCCGCGGACCGCAGCCGTACCGGGATCGGTCCGGGCCATCATCTGGGCCGTGGCGGGCAGATCGACGGTGAACGTGGACCCGAGGCCGGCTTCGCTCCGGACGGTGATGTCGCCGCCCATCATCCGGACGATCCGGCGCGAGATCGACAGCCCGAGCCCGGTGCCACCGAACCGGCGGGTGGTGGACGCGTCGCCCTGGACGAAGTCCTCGAACAGCTTGGCGAGCTGCTCCGGGGTCATCCCGACCCCGGTGTCGGTGACCACGAACCGGAGGCGGTCGCCGGCGCGGTGGGCGGCCAGGCCGATCGTCCCCTCCCGGGTGAACTTCGCGGCGTTGGACAGCAGGTTCAGCAGGACCTGGCGGAGCCGGAGCGGATCGGACGTCAGGGTCCCGAGGCGCTCGGGCACGTCGACCCGGATCTGGTTCGCGCCGGCCTCGACCATCGGGCGGACGGTGGCGATCACCGACTCCAGCAGGTCGTCGATCGGGACGGGCTGGAGCTCGAGCACGAGCTTGCCGGCCTCGATCTTCGACAGGTCGAGCACGTGGTCGATCAGCGCCAGCAGGTGCCGGCCGGACGCCACGATCCGCGACACGTCGCTCTGGGCGTTGTCGGCGACCCCGAGCTCGATCTCCTCGCCGATCAGCTCGGCGTAGCCGAGGATCGCGTTGAGCGGGGTCCGGAGCTCGTGGCTCATGTTCGCGAGGAACGTGCTCTTGGCGCGGTTGGCCTGGACGGCGCGGTCGCGGGCCTCGGCGATCGCGGCGGCGGCGGCGTGGCGGGCGCTCACGTCGCGGACGATCGCCACGAACCGCTCCCTGCCGTCGCTCGCGAGCCGCCCGAGCGCCACGTCGGCCGGGAACGTCCGCCCGTCGACCGACCGGGTGGGGACATCGGTGAGCACACCTTCGTTGAGCGCCAACCCTTCGGGGAACAAGAACTGCGCCGGAGAACCCTCGAGCAACGAGATCGGAGCCGTGAACAAGCGCTCGGCTGCATGGTTCGCCCGGCTGATCCGGCCGCCGAGCTCGATCACCAGCAGCCCGTCCGGAGCCGTCTCGACGATCGCGCGCAGATCGTACTCGCGGCTCTCGAGCGTCGCGGTCACCTCCTCTCGGGTGTACTCGTACAGCACGACGAAGCACAACAGGATGGTGGGCAGGCACGACACCATCAGCAGCTGGTAGATCCAGTAGCTGGACGGGTCGAGATCGGTCGGGAACTGGACGCCGAACCGCTCGGCGGCGAACACCGTCGCCGTGGTGACGATGATCGTGACCGTCCACCAGACGGCGCTCCGGACGCCCGACAGCGACGCGGCGAGCACCGGCACGATCATCATCGCGTGGTACGACTGGAGCGCGGTGCCGCCGTTCAGCAGCATCGTGACCAGCACGGTCGCGAAGATCGAGGCCGCGGTCATGTTTCCGGCGATGAGCGTCCCTCGGCTCCGCTGGACCAGAGGTACGACCCACAGCGTCATTCCGACCAGGAAGATGCCGATCGGAGTCCAGGTTCCGCGCATCACGAGGTACGAACCGAACGCGAACACCGGCACCCACAGACCGACCGCCGCCGAGACCGCAGTGACCAGTCGAGCCCGGAACGTCGACCCGTCCTCGTCGGTCACTCCGGGAGGATTGTACCGGTCAATCCACCGGAACATCCCCGGCGGTGCGGATCGCAGCATCTGTCGCGCCATTGCCGGTCCTATATCAGCCGGACTCGAACCACCGACCCGACCTCCGATCGCCGGGAGGTGCTGGTCCCGAATCAGTGCCTGGTACCACACCAATTTTCAGATACCCTCGGGTTTCATCAACCTGGCGCCGCCCTGTGTTACACGGGCGATTGTCCGATCGAACAACGGTGGACCGATGGCCCTCCTCACCGAACTCAACGAGCTCGACGCCGCAGCCCTGGCCGATCGGATCGCGGCGTGGTCGGACGGAGCCCTGGGGGCCCGACACGATGCCCTGGCATCGGTGGCGGCGGCCTATACCCGGGCGTGCGCGCCCCCCGCGCCGACCGCACGGTCGCTCGACGTCGTCGGGCGACTGATCCAGGTGTTTCTGTGGGTGGACGACCTGGCGGTCGACCCCCGCTCCACCGTGGCGACGGACGCGTTCGACCGCTGGCGCACCGACGCTGCGCCCGAGCGGTCGACAGCGCCGGAGGTCAGCGCGCACCTCGACGACGCGCTTCGAGCGTACCTCGACGCGCGGGCGCGGGAGCTGGGTGGCCCGTTGTCGTTGGACGAGCACTGGGCGGTGCGACGCCACACGATCTTCCTCGAGCCGTTCTACGACGGGTGGGCCATCTGTACCGGGATCACGCCACCCACCCTCCGGACACTGCTCCAGGCTCGCGCGCTGACCACCGACGTGGTGATCCTCGAGAACGACCTCGCGTCGGTCGGGCGGGACGCGGCTGGCGGCCTCGCTCCCGACGACCTCAACCTGGTTCGGGCGACGAGCACAGCGAGCGGTGCCTCCGTCGACGAGGCCATCGACCTGCTGGTGGAGCAGCACGAGCGGCTCGTCCGTCGGCTGCAGGGCGAGCTGGCGGGCCGGACTGGGGACGACGCAGTGTATGCGACGCTGCTGCGCGGGATCGTGGTCGGGAACATGCGGTGCCTCCGGGTGCTCCGGGCGCGGTACCCGGGCGCGTCGGAGGTCCTGCGACGCCTGTCAGTCCCCGGCTGAGCGGTCGAGCGGACCGACGAGCTGCCGGTCGCCGAGCGCGCGGAGCGCGAATCCGGCGGTCACCAGCGGCGAGCGGAAGTGGATCGTGGTCCCGTCGCGCCGCCCGAACATGTACAGCGAGTCGAAGTCGTGCCAACCCCCGTCCGGGCTCTGGGCGTGGACGAGCGCCGTGGTCTCGGCCGACGCGTCGATCCCCGCGTTCCGGGCGGCGATCGCCCGGAGCGCCGTGTTCAGGCTGGTCCACGGATCCCCAGCGGGGCCGTAGACGATCGCGGTCCGCCGCTCGCGGATCGCCGCGATCAGGAGGTCGGAGAGCCCCTCCGGCCACCAGTCCGGCCCGACGATCATCGCGTCCGACAACAGACACAGGAACGCGTCCGGGGAGCCGTAGTACCTGGAGCCGCCGTGCCACGCTCCGGTGACCAGATGGTTCACGACGTAGGCCACGTTCGCCCGCACGATCTCCTCGACCGTCGCTGAGCCCACTCGGGCGCGCGGTGAGCCAGCGACGAACTCCCGGAGGGCGATCCGCTCGGTCCGGTCACGCAGACCGAGCGCTTGCTCCCACAGCACCGGAAACAACGCGTTCAAGGCGACCACCGCATCGTTCTTCAGCCCGCGATCCAACCGCGCATCCTGAACGACGTGATCGTCCCAGTACACCTTGAACACCAGCCGGCGGAGAGCGCCGTCGTGCTTTGCGACGCCGTTCGCGGTCGCGTCCACCTCCGCGACCGCGGCGCTGCGGAGGATCTCACCGGTGATCTTCCGCAAGCTGGCGATCCCGACCACGCGCGACAGGTCGAGCTCACCCGCCAGCAGCCGGCCGCGGAGCGCCATCCCGGTACAGTCGACGTCACACGCGAACTGCATCGTCTCGAAGAAGTGATACCGCCCGCCGGCGTGTTTCGTCCGGTAGGTCTCCAGGATCGAGCGGCACATGGCCGCGACCTCGGGGACGTCCGAGTCCGCGAGCATCCCCACGAACAACATGTTCGAGAACGACTCGGCCTCCAGCTCGAACCCAAGTTTCCGTTCGACGAGCCGACGCAGGTCCGACGTGGCATTGGACAGGATGACGTCGTGAATCGCCAACGAATCCTGCGGATCGGGACCGGTGGCGAGCACAGCCTGGATGCCCCGGGCCCGATTCGACAGCGCGCCGAGAACGAACCTGGCGGCCCTTTGGCGTGCTTCCCGGCGTCCGCGCGGCACAATCCCCGCCGGACGAGTCGGAGCGCGGTTCACGAGCAGCCACAGGAGTGGCGCAACCACAACTTCGTCGGGGTTCCACGGTCGGTGTGTCCAGGCACGAATCCGCCCCCCAGCCAGGTTTGAGCCAGTTTACCCACTCGGCGACGACCGTGTGGGATTCCAATGGCGCAACCAGCGATCCAGCCGGGCCATGCGACACAATCACGGTCACACCGCGGTTACGGAACCGCCAGGGGCGCGGTTCCACCGACGAATCGGCACGTATCCACCGGCACCCGACCGCCGCACCGCGCGGTCGGGTTAGCCGTCGGCGGTGACGCCGTTCCGCCAGATCCCGTTCGACCGCCTGCCCGAGTCCCCGCGGATCCCGCACCCGTGGGCGTCCACCACCCGTCACACCGAGCTCGTGCCGTCGGACGCGATGGGTCCGGTGCCCACCACCTGGTACACCTACGGCCAGGGCGAGCCCCTGCTGCTGATCCACGGCCTGATGACCAGCGCCTGGTCGTGGCGGTACGCGCTGGAGCCGCTCGGGGCGCGCCATCGCCTGGTGATCCCGGACCTCCCCGGGTCCGGCGCGAGCGGGAAGCCCGATCGCAGCTACCACCCCGACCGGCTCGCCGATTGGATCGGCGCGTTCGCCGCCCACGTCGGGATCCGCGGCGCGAACACCGTCGGGAACAGCCTCGGCGGGTACCTGTGCCTCCGCCTCGCGCTCCGCGATCCCGGCGCGATCGGTCGCCTGGTGGACCTCCACTCGCCGGGGATCCCGCTCCTGCGCCTGTGGGCGCTCCACGCCGCGATGCGGCAGCCGCTGGCGGAGCCGATCCTGTCGCGGTTGATCGGCCGGGATCCCGAGCGGTGGGCCCACCGGATGACCCACTACTACGACGAATCCCTCAAGTCTCGCGAAGAAGCACGCGTGTGGGCCGAGCCGCTCCGCGATCCCGCCGGGGTCCACGCGTTCGCCCGGATCCTGCGCGAGACGCTCGACCCGCGGGAGTTCGCGCGGTTCTGCCGGACCCTCGCCGATCGCCGCGACCGGGGCGAGCCGTTCCCGGTCCCGCTCCTGCTGCTGTACGCGACCCGCGATCCGATGGTCCCGGCCAGCGTCGGGGTCGAGCTCGGCGGGCTGATCCCGTCCGCCGAGCTCGCGTGGCTCGATCGGGCGTCGCACTTCGCACACGTCGACGCGGTGGACCGGTTCGCCCCGATCGTCGACCGGTTCCTCACCGTGGCCGAACCCGCTCGGGGGTGGTAGGAGCCTCCCTCCCGAGGGGAACTCATGTCGGAAGCCATTCACGCGAACGAGCCGGATCCCGCGGTCGGCCGTCCTCCGCTCGATCTCGGCGAGATCGCCATTCCGCGCGACGACCTGCTCGCGTGGTACCGCCAGATGCTGCTGATCCGGCGGGTCGAGGAGCTCGCGGCCAAGGCGTACACCCAGCGCAAGATCCTCGGGTTCTGCCACCTGTACATCGGCCAGGAGGCGGTCGCGGTCGGCGCCACCGCCGCCCTCCGCCCCGAAGACACCGTCGTCACCGCATACCGCGACCACGGCCACGCGATCGCCCGCGGCGTCACCGCGCGCGAGGTGATGGCGGAGCTGTTCGGCCGGTCGACCGGGATCGCGAAGGGCATCGGCGGCTCGATGCACATGGGCACCGCCGCGCACAACTTCATGGGCGGATACGGCATCGTCGGCGGGCACGTCCCGCTCGCGTCCGGGGCGGCGTTCGCGTCGAAGTACCGGAACGACGGCACCGTGGCGATGTGCTACTTCGGCGACGGCGCCGCTCAGCAGGGCGTGTTCTTCGAGGCGCTCGCCCTGTCGCAGCTGTGGAAGCTGCCCGCGGTCTACCTGTGCGAGAACAACTACTACGCGATGGGCACCTCGCTCGAGCGCCAGTCGTTCCTGACCGACATGAGCCGCCGGGGCGATGGGGTCGGGATGCGCCGGTGGCAGTTCCACGGGTTCGACGTGACCGAGGTGTACCGGAACGTGAAGCGGGCGGTCGACTACGCCCGCGCCGGCAACGGCCCGGTGATCCTCGAGGCGATCACCTACCGGTACCGCGGTCACTCGATGAGCGACCCCGCGAAGTACCGCAAGGAAGGCGAGCTCGACCAGTTCAAGCAGCGCGACTGCCTGAAGAACGCGGCCGAGATGCTCCTGGCCCAGGGGCTCGACCAGGCCGCGCTCGACAAGCTGAAGGAGGAGGTCGATCACGAGGCGCAGGACGCGTACGACTTCGCCGACGCCTCCCCGATCCCGGACCCGAAGACCCTGTACGACTTCACGTATGCCCCCGCTCCGGGTGCTCCGACTGCGGGAGAGCGCTGATGGCCGAGCTCCAGCTCCGCGAGGCGCTCCGCCGCGCGATGACCGAGGAGATGCGGCGCGACCCGTCCGTGTTCCTGATGGGCGAGGAGGTCGCGCAGTACGACGGCGCGTACAAGGTGTCCCAGGGGATGCTGAAGGAGTTCGGTCCCGAGCGGATCATCGACACGCCGATCGCCGAGAACGGGTTCACCGGGCTCGGGATCGGCGCCGCGATGGCCGGTCTGCGGCCGATCATCGAGCTGATGACCTGGAACTTCAGCCTCGTGGCGTACGACCAGATCGTGAACAACGCCGCGAAGATCTATCAGATGACCGCGGGGTCGTACCGGGTGCCGATCGTGTTCCGCGGCCCGACCGGCGCGGCCGAGAACCTCGGCTCCCAGCACAGCCAGGCGCTCGAGTCGATCTACGCCCACTTCCCGGGCCTGAAGGTCGTGTCGACCGCGAACCCGCCGGACGCGTACGGGCTGCTGAAGTCGGCGATCCGCGACGACAACCCCGTCGTGTTCATGGAGTCCGAGCTGTCGTACGGCCTGAAGGCCGAGGTGCCGGACCACGAGTTCACGATCCCGCTCGGGGTGGCGAACACCGTCCGGCCCGGCCGCGACGTGACGATCGTCACCTGGAACAAGGCCGTGTTCACCTGCCTCGACGCCGCGAAGATCCTCGCCGAGCAGCACAAGATCGACGCGCGGGTCCTCGATCTGCGCACGATCCGCCCGCTCGACGAGCAGGCGCTGTACACCTGCGCCGCCGAGACCCACCGGATGGTGGTGGTCCAGGAAGGGTTCCCGTTCGCGGGGGTCGGCGCGGAGGTCGTGGCGCGGGTCCAGGAGGCGTGCTTCGACGCGCTCGACGCGCCGATCCTCCGGGTCACGAACCGGGACGTCCCGTCGCCGTACGCGACGAACCTCGAGAAGCTCGTCATGCCGAGCGTCGATCGCGTCGTGGACGCGGTCCGCGCGGTGTGCAACCGGTAGTCCCGCGGGGGAAATGTGGCACAGTTCTACGAGATGCCGGCGATCTCCCCGACGATGGAGGTCGGCACCCTCCTCCAGTGGCGGGTGAAGGAAGGCCAGACCTTCGAGTCCAGCGCGGTCGTCGCCGAGATCGGCACCGACAAGGCGAACATGGAGGCCGAGATCTTCGACCCCGGGGTGATGCTGAAGCACCTGGTGGCCGAAGGCGACGAGATCCCGCCGGGGTACCCGATCGCGATCGTCGGCGCGGCGGGAGACGACATCTCCGGGCTGCTGGCCGAGTTCGAGAAGCGCAAGGCGGCCGGGTCCGCGCCGAAGGCGGAGCCCGCGAAGGCGGCGCCGTCGACCTCCGAGGCCCCGAAGGCGGCGCCGCCGCAAGCTGAGGCTCCGAAGCCGGAGACGCCGAAGGCCGAATCCCGTCCGTCGCAGCCCCCGCAGAAGGCCGCGACCACCGACATCCGGCGCGAGTGGATGGGCACCGAGATCCATCGGCTGTTCGCCGATCCCCCGGGAGACCTCAAGTTCGGCGCCGCCAACGGTCGGGTCGCGGCGTCGCCCCTCGCCCGGAAGCTCGCGGCGGACAAGGGCGTCGATCTGGCGCAGATCCGGGGCACCGGTCCGGGCGGCCGGGTCAGCGCGGCCGACGTCGAGCAGACGGCGGTCTCGGCCAAGCCCGCCGGCGCTCCGTCCGCGGCGGCGCCGCCTTCGGGGCGGGCCGACGAGGTCGTCCGGAACTCGCCGATGCGCAAGACGATCGCGAAGCGGCTGCTCGAGAGCCACCAGTCGATCCCGACGTTCTTCCTGACCGCCGCGTTCGACACCGGCGCGTTCGTCGAGCTCCGCGAGGACCTCAAGGACAAGGTCCCGGACCTGAAGGTGTCGTACAACGACCTGCTGGTGCTGGCCGTCGCCCGCGCCCTCCGCGAGCACCCGCGGGTGAACGCGAGCTGGGGCGACAAGGAGATCGTCCGCCACGGCCGGGTCGACATCGGGATCGCGGTCGCGATGGAAGACGGGCTGATCACCCCGGTGGTCCGCGACGCCGACCACAAGTCCCTGACCCAGGTGGCGGGCGAGATCCGCGAGCTCGCCGGGCGGGCGCGGGTCGGCAAGCTCCAGCCGGACGAGTACACCGGCAGCACGTTCACGATCAGCAACCTCGGGATGTTCGGGATCGAGCAGTTCACCGCGATCATCAACCCGCCCGAGTCGGCGATCCTCGCGGTCGGCGCGATGGAGCAGGTCCCGGTCGCGGTCGACGGCGGGTTCGAGCCCGGGTGGCGGATGAAGGTCACGATGACCTGCGACCACCGGGTGATCGACGGCGCGGTCGGCGCGGCGTTCCTCCAGACCCTCCGGCGGTACGTCGAGAGCCCGTGGCTGCTCCTGGTCTGAGCGTCGGGCGCGTCGAGCGCCTCGAGAACCTCGCGAACCTCGTTCCGGTGGGACCATGAACACAGAGTGGGACGTCGTCGTCGTCGGGGCGGGACCCGGCGGCTATCCGGCCGCGATCCGCGCGGCGCAGCTCGGCCTGAAGACCGCGTGCATCGAGCAGGACAAGCTCGGAGGCGTGTGCCTGAACTGGGGCTGCATCCCGAGCAAGGCGCTGCTGAAGACGGCGGAGCTCGCCCACAAGATCCGGAGGGCGGGCGAGTTCGGCCTCCGGGTGCCGTCGCTCGACATCGACTTCCCGGCGGTGGTCGAGCGGTCGCGGAAGGTCGCCCAGCGGCACGAGCGCGGCGTCGGCGGCCTGTTCAAGAAGTACGGCGTGACCCCGATCACCGGCACCGCGAAGCTCGTCGCGCCGGGGCAAGTCCAGGTCGGCGACGACACGCGTTCCCCGCTCGACCGCTCGGGGCTGTTGTCCGCCCGCCACGTGGTCGTCGCGACCGGGGCCCGGGCGAAGGTGTTCCCGGGGATCGAGGTCGACGGGGAGCGCGTCGTCACCTACCGCGAGGCGATCGTCCGCACCGATCGGCCGTCCAAGGTCACCGTGCTCGGCGCCGGCGCGATCGGGCTCGAGTTCGCGTACTTCTGGAGCGCGATGGGGGCCGAGGTCACCGTGGTCGAGGGCCTGCCGGAGATCCTGCCGCGCGAGGACGCCGAGGTCGCGAAGGAGGCCCGCAAGCACCTCGAGAAGGCCGGGATCGCGTTCCGCCTCGGGACGTTCGTGCAGACCGCAGCCCGCGACGGCGACGGCGCGGTGGTGGTCCTCAAGGACGGGACGAAGCTCGCCAGCGACCTCGTGCTGGTCGCGCTCGGGATCGCCCCGAACACCGCCGGCATCGGGCTCGAGGAGGTCGGGGTGAAGCTCGACCGCGGGTTCGTCCCGGTCGACGCGTCGATGGCCACCTCGGTCCCCGGGATCTACGCGGTCGGCGACATCACGCCCCAGGGAGGACTCGCGCACACCGCGACCCGCCAGGGCGAGCTGTGCGTCGAGCGGATCGCCGGCCACCACGTCGCGGACCTCGACTACGGCGCGATCCCGTCCTGCACGTACTGCCAGCCGCAGGTCGCGAGCGTCGGCCTGACCGAGGCCGCGGCACGGGCCAAGAACATCAAGTTCAAGGTCGGCAAGTTCCCGTTCCTCGCGAATGGCAAAGCGCAGGGCGCCGGCGAACCCGAGGGATTCGTGAAGGTCCTGCTCGGCGACCCCCACGGGGAGATCGTCGGGGCGCACATCGTCGGGTTCGAGGCCACCGAGATGATCGCCGAGTTCGGCCTCGCCCGGTCGGCCGAGCTCACGTCCGACGAGATCCTCCACGCGGTCCACGCCCACCCGACGTTCGCCGAGGCGATGTACGAGGCGGTCGCGCAGGCCCTCGGTCAGACCGTCCACATCTGACCGCCGGACTCCCGTCGCGACCGGTCGGGACCGGTCGGGCGGTCCACAGCCGCCCTGTGGATATCCACAGTTCGTCCACAGGTGAACCGTTGGCGAACCACTTGAAGGTCCGCCGAAAAAATTCGGGCAAACCTATCGAATTTCCGGGTTGCCCGCCACGGTCCAATCCACAGCGCCCAAGTTGTCCACAGGTGCTGGGGACGATCAGGGCCCGAGGGTGACCACCCGATCCGCGGCCCCGATCAAGCCCGGATCCACCGTCGCGAGCCACGCGGTGGCGCCCTCGTCGCACAGCGCGCGGAGCAGCTCCACCAGCCGGCCCACGTCCTGGGGGTGCAGCCCGACCGTCGGGTCGTCGAGCAGGTACACCGTGTCGTCCGCGCCGCGCCGGTGGGCCCGGGCCAGCTCGCGGGCCAGCGCGAGCAGCCGCGCCTCGCCGCCGGACAGCGTGTGGACCGGCTGGCCGAGCGGGACGTACCCGAGCCCGACCCGGAGCAGCGCCCGGAGCCCGTCGTCGAGCCGCGGGTGGCCGGCGAGGATCGGGTGGACCCGCGCGGCCGGGGACGCGAGGATCTCGGCCGCGTCGAGGCCCTTCCACCGCACCTCGAGCACGTCGCGCTGGAACCGGCGCCCGTCGCACACCGGGCACTGCTGGATCACGTCCGGCAGCGGTCCGAGCTCGATCACCCGCTCGCCGGTCCCCTTGCACGCCTCGCACCGGCCGCCCGGGGTCGACAGCGAGAACGCGCCGGCGTTCAGGCCGCGGATCGCCGCGTCGCGGGTGCTCGCGAGCAGCTCCCGCACCGTGTCCCACAGCCCGACGTAGGTCGCGGGGTTCGACCGGGCGGCCTTCGCTGCGGCCCGATCGGCGAGGATCGGCCGCGCCAGGCCCTCCGCACCCGACAGCGTCACCCCGGGCGTGGCGCCGCCGGTGAGCGACGTGGCCAGCAGCGCGATCAAGGTCGACTTCCCGGTGCCGGCCGGCCCGGTGATCGCGACGACGCCGCCCCGCGCGATCCGCACCGCCGGGGACGGTCGCCCGCGGAGCCACGGCCCGGACACCGTCACCGACGTCGGGAGCTCCACCGCGCGCGCCGGGATCGACGACCGGCCGGACAGCCACCGACCGGTCGCGGTGTCGGCGGCGAGCAGCCCGGCGACGGGACCCTGGTACACCACCCGCCCCCCGTCGACGCCGGCGCCCGGCCCGAACTCGACCGCGTGGTCCGCGGCGCGGATCACCTCGGGCGCGTGCTCGACCGCGATCACCGTGTTGCCGGCGTCCACGAGCTCCCGGATCACCCCGACCACGACCTCGGCGAGCCGCGGCTCGAGCCCGGCGACCGGCTCGTCCAGCACGACCAGCACGCCGGACAGCCCCGTCGCGACCTGGCGGACCAGCCGCAGCCGCTGGACCTCGCTGCCCGACAGCGCGTCGATCGGGTCCGCCAGCCGCAGCCCCCCGAGCCCGAGCGCGCGCATCCGGTCGAGCCGACGACGCAGATCCGGGACCGCGACCGCCTCGATCGGGTTCGGATCGCCCACCGCGAGCGACGCCGCCAGCGCGTCCACCGTCGACGCCTCGACCTCCGCGAACGACCGCCCGCGCCAGGTCACCGCCCGCGCCACCTCCGACAGCCGGGTGCCCGCGCAGGCCGGACACGCCGCGTCGTCGACCCGCCCGAGCCCGTCGCAGGTCGGGCAGGCGCCCGGCGGACCCCAGGGCGACAGGAGCGACGGCTCGAGCGCGGGGAGCGGCAGATCGTCGTGGACGCACACCGGCCGGTCGACGAACGTGGCCTCGCCGGACCCGCCCGGACCGTCGTGGACCGCGATCACCACGCCGTGACCGGCCCGCGCCGCCAGCCGGACCGAGTCGGCCAGGCGCGACCCGCGGTCGGCCTCGATCTTGATCCGGTCGACCACGATCCGGGCGGAGGCGCCTTCGGGCACGGTCCGGACGTCCTCGATCCGCTGAATCTCTCCGTTGATCCGCAGCCGCCCGAACCCGGCGCGCTGGACCTCGTCGAGCAGCCCCGGCCCGGTCGTCCGCAGCGGCGCCTCGAGCGTGAGGCGGGTCCCGAGGGGCAGCGCGAGCAGCGCCCCGACGATCTCGTCGTGGGTCGACGGGGTCACCGGCCGGCCGCACCGCGGGCAGTGGGCCACCCCGGTCCGCCCGAACAGGATCCGCAGCACCGGGTCGAGCTCGGCGACCGATCCGACGGTGGACCGCGGCCCGTACGCCCCCGCCCGCTGGGCCAGCGCGATCGTCGGCGGCAGCCCGTCGATCCGGTCGACCCGCGGCGGCACCAGCGACGGCCCGCGCCCCCGGTGGATCGCCAGCGCCTCGAGGTACCTGCGTTGTCCCTCGACGAACAACGTGTCGAACGCCAGGGACGACTTGCCGGACCCCGAGACGCCGCAGAACACGATCAGCGCCCCGCGCGGCAGGTCGAGGTCGACCGCCTGGAGGTTGTGCTCGCGCGCGCCCCGGACCACGATCGGCGTCGGCGTGGACATGGGGTCGGTCGTAACGTGGTTAGAGGTGCGCGATGCGGACCGCCCGGGCGTCGTCGCTGCGCCACCTCGCCACGTTCCTGGTCGCGGCCACGCTGTGGGTCCTCGGGTTCGGGATCGCGGTCGCGGTCGCGATGCTGCTGCTCGTGCCGCTGCCGCCGGGTCCGATCGACGGCCTGGCCCTCCTCGGCGCGACCGGCCTCGGGGTCACCTCGATCGTCCAGATCGCCGGCCTCGCGCTGCTCGGGGCAGCCCTCGCGACCCGGCTTCCGGTCGAGGCCGGGGCTGGCGGGGCTCCTCCGACCGCGGACACCGCGCTCGACCGGATCCGGGCGACCTACCCCCTGGCGACGCCGATCCCGCTCGCGGTCGCCGCGCTCGTCGCCGGGACGCTGATCTGGACGATGCCGACGTGGATCGCGCAGGAGCTGTCGGCGTGGTTCGACTACCAGTCGACCCCCGAGCTGCTGATGGAGCTGCTCGGGACCGCGCCGCTCGCGGGCCGGGTCGCGATCGGCCTCGCGATGGTCGTGTCGGCGCCGCTGTTCGAGGAGCTCGTGTTCCGCGGGTACCTGTGGCGGGTGATCGCGCACGGCGGAGGCCCGATCGCGGCCTGGGCCGGGACGACCGCGCTGTTCGCCCTGTTCCACCTCGATCCGGTCCACGCGGTAGCACTGCTGCCGACGGCGGCGTTCCTCGGATGGCTCCGGCTGCGGTCAGGGTCGCTGATCCCGCCGATGTTGGCCCACTTCGCGAACAACGCCTTCGGCGTGGTGGTGGGGCTGACCGCGTCGGCCGACGCGCCGGACACGCCGCTCGGGTTGGGGGTCGCGGTCCTCGGTCTCGCGGCCACGATCGCGATCGGCGCGATCGGGGCGTGGTTCAGCCGCCGCGCCTCCCTCTGAAGTCTTCGTGGGGGGGGCCCACCCTGAGCAGCAGCTCGACCTGCCGGCGGAGCCGATCGACCTCGTCGCGGTAGAACTCGGGCGCGAGCGGTCCCATCTGCCGCACCTGCCGCTTGCGCATCGCCAGGCTGGTCGCGGTCTGGACGTACAGCGCGTGGTCGACCCCCGCCGGCACCCACCCGGACAGCAGCCGCCGGAGCCAGCTCGACAGGATGTCGGCGTGCTCGCGCGGGATCCGCCCCTGGTCCGCCTCCTCGAGCAGCTCCCGCCGGATCGTGACCGACTCGTCCCACAGGCAGACCTGGAACACCAGGAACACCGCGATCACCTCGACCGGGAACAGCGCGAGATCGAGCATGAACGGCAGATCGCCGCCGGTGACCTCGCCGACCGTGATCAGGCCGTTCCACAGGCCGTGGACGACCATCGCGAGCCCGAGGCCGCCGAGCCCGATCGCCCCGAGGGTCGCGCAGCCGCGGAACCGCGCGAACCCGAGCGAGGCGCCGACCACCGCGGTGGCCGTCGCGTGCATGATCGCCGAGTAGAACGTGCGGACCACCACGGTCGAGCCCCAGGTGGACATGTCGTTCGACAAGCTGACGAAGTACATCAGGTTCTCGGTCATCCCAAACCCGAGCCCTGCTGCGGCGCCGTACACGAACCCATCGGTCATGTTGTCGAAATGGCGATTCCAGATCACGTAGGCGAGGAACACCGCCTTGCACGGCTCCTCGACCAGCGGCGCGACCAGCACGGGGCCGACCATCCCGGCGGCCGTCTCGGCGTCGAACCCGAACCCGCCGCCCGCAACGTGGAGCGCGAACCCCGACAGGCCGTCCACCACCGACGACACCGCGACCGCGCCGACCACCGCCCCCGTCGCCCCCCACAGGAACGTCAGGCCGATCAGCCAGACCGGCTCGCGGTCGTACCGATCGAGCCACCACACGACGACCAGGAACCCGAACATCGGGACGCAGGCGCACACGGTGGACGCCACCGACAGCAGGATCGACAGCACCGGCGGCACCCCCTCGGTCTTTCGAGGTTAGCCTGCTCCGGGCTCGGAGGACCGCGATGGACGAGGCGTTCGACCAGAAGCTGCGGAACGAAGCGCGCGCCGCGTGGACGCTCGGGCTCGCTGCCGTCCTGCTCGCGATGGTCGCGCCGTGCGGGTCGTGCGTGACGCTGGTCGCCTCGCTGCCCCTCGGGCTGATGGCCACCACCAAGGCCCGGACGGTGCTCGCGGCCACCAACCTGGACGCGGCGAGCGAGGCCTACGCCCGCACCGCGCAGATCACCGGGATCGCGTCGGCGGTGTGGGCGTCGATGATCCTGCTGCTGGTGATGGCGTACATCTCGCTGTACTTCGGCGTGATCGCGATCGCGGTGGCCCAGGGCCTGTGACGGGCCCTGGGAACGCCTGGGATCATCCCGCCGTGACGGGCGCCCGGGTCAGGGGTTGGCCTTGGCGATCGCGCTGCCGCCGAACGCGGTGACCACCGACCGGCTCGACACGAACCCCTGGTCGTCGGTCGCGAGGACGCTGATCACGTTCGCGCCGGGCTCGAGCGTCAGGTCGGCGGTGAACGGGAGGCTCCGCAGCGCGCTCGTCGGCCCGCCGCCCTCGAAGAACACCTTGTCGTCGCCGACGTACACCATCACGTGCGACAGGCCGCGGTCGTCGGTGACGACGCCGGACACCGTGGTCCGCCCGCCGTCCAGCCGGACCTCCGGGGCCCGGGTGATCGCGATCGTCGGCGGCTGGCGCAGCTCGGACCGAGGCAGCGCCTGGTTCGGGGTCAACGTGATCGTCTCCCGCTGGCCGAACCACTCGTAGAACCCGCTCCGCACCACGGTCGCCTGGTCGAACGCGGCCGAGTCGCCGAGGCTGAGCTCGATCTCGAGCGGCGCTCCGTCGGCGGCCACCCCGGGCGCCGGCGACCGGATCTGGAGCTCGAACGTCCCGGTCCAGGTCTCGCCCGCCGCGAGCGACCGGTGGCAGTCCGCGGGGAGGGACCCGTCTGCAGCGTCGGCGCACGCCTCGCCGGACGTGTGGACCGCGCGGCCTGGGGCGAGCGTGCCCGCCAGCAGGTCGATCGCCGTCCGCGACCGGTTGCGCAGCCGGGCGAACAGCTCGGACGACGGCCCGTCGCCGGTGTTCCGGACCTCGAGCGACACGTCGACCACCTCGCCGAGGTCGAGGATCCCGTCGCCGTCGCCCTTCCGCGCGTCGTCGACCGACCACTGCCACGCGAACGCCGGCAGCGGCTTCGCCTCGATCGCCACGTCGGCGTCGACGGTGCCGAGGCTCCCCTCACCCGCGTCGCGCAGATCGATCGCGACGGTCGACCGCTCCCCGGGCCAGCCCTCCTGCAGCTCGACCACCTGCTCGTACCGCCGGGTGGCGTTCGGCGGCAGGTACCCGAAGAAGAACTCGCGGCCTTCGAGCAGCTCGTTGTCGCGCAGGACCGCCGCGACCCGATACATCGGGACCGACGAGTGGTTCGTGACCACGAGGCCGATCGTCTCGCGCTGACCGGCGACGAGCCGCCCGTCCGGGCCGAGATCGAGCGCCACGTCGAGCGCCCGGTCGAGGGGGTAGGTGGCCGAGCGCGGGACCGCGGGTCCGTCCTGCCAGTCGACCCCGCGGACCGAGAGGCTCCGGGTGATCTCGTCGTTGCCGATCCGCTGCTGGCGGGCGACCACCGGCGCGGCGGCGATCAGCACGTCCGACCGACGCCACCCGCTCGACGCCTTGAGCACGTCGCGCGCGATCTGGACCTGCTGGTCGGCCGCGAGGTCGAGGTCGTCGCACCGCCGCTTCTCGTGGGCGGCCTCGAGGTACCGGATCCGGTACGCCGGATCGTCGACCCGGACGGTGACCCGCTCGAGCGACCGGTCGAGATCGGCCTCCCGCCGGAGCCGCTCGCGGTGGAACATCCGGACCGGGTCGAGCTCGCCGTCCGCGCCGGCCACGGTCGGGACCAGCGCGGGATCGAGCTCGATGTCCGCCGGGATCCCCACCGCCTGCAGGCTGCGGTCCCCGGACGTGAGGTACTTCGAGATCGTGAGCTTGAGCTTGCTGTCGTCGTAGAACGGGTGGAGGTTCTGGACCGAGCCCTTGCCGAACGTGCGCTCGCCGACGATCACCGCCCGCTCGTTGTACCGGAGCGCCCCGGCCACGATCTCCGACGCCGAGGCCGAGTTCGCGTCGACCAGGACCACGATCGGGTAGTTCGGCTCGCCGGTCTGGTGGGCCTTCTCCTGGTCGGCCCGGTTCCCGCCGCGATCGACCGTGCTGACGATGTCGCCGTCGGTGAGGAACGTGTCGGCGACCTTCACCGCCTGGTTCAGGAACCCGCCCGGGTTGCCCCGCAGGTCGAGGATCAGCCCCTCGAGCTCGCCTCCCGCGTCGCGGCCGAGCTTCGACAGCCGGTCGTGGAGGTCTCGCTCGACCTGCTCGTGGAACCCGGAGATCCGCACGTAGCCGATGCCGCCGTCGAGCAGCTCGCCCTGGACCGCGTTGATCGGGATCAGCTCGCGCCGGATCGGCACCGTCAGCGGGTCCCGCAGGTCCTCGCGCTGGATCTCGAGGTCGACCGACGCCCCGACCGGCCCGCGGAGCCGGTTGACCGCGTCGTCGAGCGACAGGTTGATCGTCGACTCGCCGTCGATCCGGAGGATGTGGTCGTCGGCGCGCAGCCCGGCGTGATCGGCCGGGGTGTCGCGGAGCGGGCAACTGATCAGCAGGCGGCCGTCGTGCGGGTCGACCTCGATCGTGATCCCGAGCCCGCCGAACTCGCCCTGGTTCTCGATGTCCATCTCGTGGGCGTCGTCGGGCGGGAGCAGGACCGAGTGAGGATCGAGCGTGGCGAGCATCCCGTTGATCAGCGCGTACTCAATCTCGGCGAACGGATCGGCCCCCCGGCCGCCGGCGCGAGCGTCGTCGACCGGGATGTCCTCCGGTCGGAGGTGGTCCTTCAGCAGGGTGGCGACGCGGCGCAGCTCGTCCTGCAGCTCCGGCCGGCTGGTGATCGGCGCGACCTCGAGCACGGTCCGGAACTCGCCGATCTCGATCGACACCATCTTGCCGCCGGGCTCGCGATCGAACATCGCGACCGGGACCCGCCGCTCGATCGCGTCGAGCGCGGCGACGTACATCTGCTCCCAGTCGACCCGCGTCGGATCGACGTAGCTCTCGTCGACGTGGTACAGCGTCGGCTCGACCAGCTCGAGCTTCGCGAGGTCGTACCCCGGGAAGAACGTGGAGGCTCCGAACCCCGGCACCTCGCTCCCCGCCGCGCCGCCGACCATCAACTGGAGCGCGGCCGCGAGGCTCGCCCCGCTCGCGATGCTGAACACGGCCAGGGGTCGGAACACGCGCTGCATTCGCACTCCTGGTCCCCGCTGGAGGGGCCGAGTGCGGACCCGGCCCCGAGCGGGAAGCCCAGCCCGGCGGGTCGGGCGGGAAGCCCAGCGCCGAGCGGTCGAGCGGTCAACGAACCAACGGGCGCGGAACCAGCGGGCGCGGCGGCGTCGCCCCGAGGGGCTGCCCGTTTCCCCTCGACTCTCACCGTAGGCCCGCCCGTGCCCGAAGTCAACAACTTCGCGGTGACCGACGGCCTGGTCGCCGGCGCTCCTGGCCCCCGACCCCGGTCCCGAGCGGCGCGGACCCGGCGATCGGAGCGACCCGCCGCGGATCCGACCCCGCACGTGCCACCGCGGTTGCTCCGGGCGTTCGTGTCCTCGACGCGCCCATGGCCCTCTGGTAGACTTTCGATCAGGCCCATCGGGCCAGCGTGCGACCCGGACAACCCGGCCCCTCCGCACCGCCCCCCGAGTCACTCCTCGCGAGTCACTCGAGGGCGTCGCACCGGGAGCCGGGGGTCCTCCCCCGAGGCGCTCGAACCCGTGAAGACCAAGCGTTCATGCCGCTGAAGCTCGTATGTCCGAACTGCCGCGCCGACGTGCGGCTGTCCGAGCCGCTCCCCCGTCCGGGGGCAGCGGTCCAGTGCGAGCGGTGCGCGACCGCGCTCGCGGTGACCTACCCGCCCGGGGTGATGGAGCAGCTCCAGGCGCGCGGGAAGCGGTTCGCCGACGCGTCGCCGGGGCCCGCCCCCACGGTGCCGCGCGCGTCACCGTCGCCGGCGTCCGGTCGGTCCTCGCCGGGGCGCGGCGCGTCCTCGTCCGGCGGGTCCTCGTCGAGCGCAGGGCCGGTGGCGAAGGGCGACGGGCGGTTCGTGTCGAACGGGGCGATGGGCCGCACGCCGAGCGCTCCCCGCCCTGCAGGTTCAGGCGGGTACGGGTCGGGCGGGTACGGCGGGTCCGACGCCGCGACCGAGGCGGAGCCGACCGGCCGGGCCCCCGCAGATCCCCCGCGGCTCGGCCGCCCGTCCACCGCCGCGACCGAGGTCGACGACGCGTCCCGCGGGCGCGGCGGCGCGACCTACGAGGGCATCGAGCGCACCGTCGGCAGCATGCGCTCGCCGTACGGCGGCCTCCCGAACGACGTGCCGGAGCCCGAGGGCCGCACCATCGGCACCCACGCTCCGTTGAACGACGACAACGACGACGACGACCCCCCCGAAACCCAGGCATCATCCATGGTCAAGGCTGGATCCGGCTCTGGCGC
>JBEBJW010000009.1:0-20413 GCA_040079715.1 Myxococcota bacterium
ATCGACGACCCGCGCGATCGCCGGTCGCCGCGGGACCGCACGATCCGCCGCGAGCGACGGTAGACGTCCCGATGCGGATCGCGCTCGGCGCCGACGAGCCCTACCCGGTCCACGCGACGCTGGCGGACCTGCTCCGGCGACGCGGGCACGAGGTGGTCCCGTTCGGCGCGATCGTCGCCGACCCGGACGGCCCGTCGGAGGCCCCGTTCGTCGACGTCGCCGAGGCCGTCGCCCGGGAGGTCGCGTCCGGACGGTGCGATCAGGCGGTGCTGCTGTGCTGGACCGGCACCGGGGTGGCGATCGCCGCGAACAAGGTCCCGGGGATCCGGGCCGCGCTGTGCACGGACGCGCAGACGGCCGCCGGCGCCCGGGTGTGGAACGACGCGAACGTCCTGTGCCTGTCGAACCGCCTGCTGTCCGGCGACGTGGCCGCCGAGATCCTCGCCGGGTGGTTCGAGCCGGGGGCCCTCCAGCCCGGAGACCCCGCGCGCGGCGCTGGCGGGGTGGCCGCCCTGGTCGCGCTCGACGCCCGCTACCGCGGCTGATCGTCGGGCGGCGCGTCGGACCCGGACGCCACGGACCCGGACGCCGCGGACCCGGACGCCGGTGACATGGATCCGTCCTCCGGCGACTCCTGCGCGGCCTGCGACGCCGCGGCCCGGGACGCTGCCTCGGCCGCCGCTGCCCGCTCGCGCTCGGTCAGCCGGGTGTCGAGGTCGACCAGCTCCTCGTCGGTCGGGAACGCCGCCAGCGCCGGACCGAGGGCCTCCCGCGCGGTCACCAGCAGGCCGTTGCGGAGCATCCGCTCGATCCGGACCGCCGCCTCAATCGGATCGCGGACCTGCGGCGCCTTCGCCGCCGGCTTGAACCGGGCCGTGCTCACTCCGAGGCCTTCGAGCGCCTCCAGCGCCCGGGCCCGCACCGGCGGCTGATCGTACTTCGACGCCTGCTCGACCAACGTGACCAGCCGACGCTCCTTGCCCATCGCCAGCGTCAGGGCCTCGGTCGTGAGCTGCGCGCGCTGGACGGCGTCCGCCCGGACCATCCGGCGGACCAGGCCCCGGAGCTGCCGGTCCCGGATCGACTCGAACCACGCGGGGGCGAGCAGGACCGCGGTCAGCACCGACAGCCCGATCACCACCTTCAGCGGCAGGATCACCGCCAACGACCTCAACAACGTGCCAAGCCCGCTCATCGCCGGTCCTGCCGGCCGATCAGGCTTCGCCCGTCACGGTGACGAGGTCGATCGCCGCCAGCCGGTTCATCGTTCGCACGAACCCGGGCGTCGGCAAGACGGTGACCTCTTCGTCGCCGTGGATCACCGCGAGCGGGACCCACCGGGCCCCGTCGTACCAGAACAGCTGGTCGGACAGCGGGTGGTCGGTCGCGTCGAGCGCGTGCCCGAGGGCCGAGGCCAGGACCTGGAGCGTGTCGAGCGCGCGGGCGCTGGACAGCGGCACACACAGGAGCTGATCCGGCGCCGGCACCGCGACGACCGCGCCCCCGAGGGCCACCGGGCCGAGCAGCTCGGGCAGGATCACCATCCGCGACGCGGCGAGCCCGTCGCCCGCGACCAGGAACTGCAGCCCGGGGAGCGTGTCGACCGGCCGGAGATCGGCCTTCGACGTGGTCCTCCGCAGGGCCGACATCGCGAGGCCGAACAGGTCGTCCGGCGGGAGCCCCGAGGCCTCCACCTCGAGCGCGGTCAGCGGCGCCAGCCCGCCGTCGCGCTCGGTCGCGACCGACAGGTACAGGTGGCCCCGGACGAGCTCACGTGACAGCTCGGACGGGGTCGGCGTCACCAGGATCCGGTAGGGCGTCATCGAACACCTCGTGCGGCCACGATCGGGCCGCGGATAGGCCTGGGGAGCCGAGTCACGGCTTTACACCGGCGATATCCTGCTGTTCACAGCATATCTTGCGGTCGGGTGACTTGCCGAGCGGGGCCGGTCGAAGTACCATCGACGATTCGACACCGTTCCGGGCCTGCGGCGATTTCGGGGGCACTTCTCCCTCGTGTCGAAAGATGTCGCCCGACGGTTACACGGCCGTCGTTGTTACAGGGCCCGTCCAAGGGGGCGGGATGGAACTCTCGATCACCAACGTACACCTCGACCTCGGCGCGGGGCGTCGCGGAACGGACATGGGGCCGTCAGCGATGCACGTGGCCGGGCTCGTCCCCCGGCTGCGGGCCCTCGGCCACCACGTCACCGACGTGGCGTCGATCGGCGCGAGCACGTTCGAGAACACCGACGCCGGAGATCCCCAGGCCCGGTTCCTGTCCGAGATCGCCCGGATCTGCACCAAGATCGCCACCCGGGTCGAGGCCGACGTGACTGGGGGCCGCGTGCCGCTGGTCCTCGGCGGCGACCATGCCCAGGCGATCGGGACGATCTCCGGGATCGCCAGGGCCCTCCGTCCGCGCGGCCAGCGGGTCGGCGTGGTGTGGGTCGACGCGCACACCGACATGAACACCCCCGACACCACGGTGTCCGGGAACATCCACGGGATGCCGCTCGCCACCCTGCTCGGGCACGGGCCGCGCGATCTCGTCGCGATCTCCGGCGACGAACCCGCGTTGTTGCCCGAGCACGTCGCGATCATCGGCGTGCGGGACGTCGACTCGAGCGAGACCAGCCTCGTCGGGCGGACCGGCGTGCGCGCGTACACGATGAGCGAGCTCGACGAGCGCGGGACGGCGGTCTGCGTCCGCGAGGCGTTCGAGCTCGTGTCCCGCGGGACGGCCGGGGTCCACCTGTCGTTCGACCTCGACGGGGTGGACCCGCAGGACGCCCCGGGCGTCGGGACCCCGGTGCCGGGCGGCCTGACGGTCCGCGAGTCGCACCTGATCTGCGAGACCGCCGCGCGGACCAAGCGGCTGATCGGGATGGAGATGGTCGAGCTGAACCCGACGCTCGACCTGCGCAACCAGACCGGCGAGCTCGCGGTGTGGCTGATCCTGTCGGCGCTCGGCAAGACGATCCTGTAGGAGCCGCCAGGGCTCCTCCCGTGCCCCGGCCCCAGCCCGTGCCCGTGCCCGTGCCGCCCGGCGTGCTCGAGGCCGGATCGGGCCCGCGGGTCGTGTGACCCGTCCCGACCCCTCAAGGGCGAGGGCGAGGGCGAGGGCGAGGGCGAGGGCAAGGGCACGGGAGCAGCCCTCACCGGTCCGTGCGACGCGACCCCGGCCGCCGGATCGCGCCGGACCGGTTCGCCGGCGCAGGGGTCCGCTCCACCGTCCCCGGAGTCGCCGCCCGATCCGCCGGCACCGGGGTTCGCTTCGACCGGCCGCGGAGCGTGTCCAGCACCTGGCGCGCCTCCATCCGGACCAGGGTCGGCCGCGCGTCCGCGTCGACCACCGCTTGGAGGATCACCAGCGACCGCGCCGAGCCGGTGTGGGCGAGCTGCCCGACCGCGCGCCGGGCGACCGTCGCCACGTCCGACTGGACGAGCTCGATCAGCACGCCCTCCGCGGTCTCCCCGAGGCCGCGACACAGGTCGAGCGCCAGATCCGGAAGCGCCGCCGGCGCCCGCGCGAGCACCTTCGCCGCCGCGAGCCGATCCGACGGGGTGCCGACCCCCGACAGCGCCGTCGCCGCCCGCCGCCGGACCGCGGCCCCGAGCGTCCGGTCTCCGATCAGCGCCCCGAGCTGCTCGGCGTCGCCCAGCGTCTCCGCTGCCCGGACCCGGACCGTGGGGTCGAGGTCGTTCAGCAACGGCTTCGCGATCCACGAGGTGAAGTCGGACGCGCCGCGCACCGCCAGCATCTCGAGCGCCCGCCCGCGGACCCGCGCGATCGGATCCTGCGACAGCCGGCGCACCCGGTGCTCGACCTCGGCCTGGACCTCGTCGAGCGCGGTCGCCACCGCGAACAGCGCGTCGATCCGCGCGCCGGCGGAATCCCCGAGCGCCCGCGTCGCCGGGTGGTCGAGCCACAGCCAGCCGCTCCGGATCCGCGGCTCGGCGTCGGACCCGGCGGTCAGCAGCGCCTTGCGGACCGGCGGGGTCAGGAGGGACAGGTGCTCGAGGTCGGCGTGGATGAAGAACCGGACGTCGAACTCGGGGTCGCCGATCCGCCCGAGCGGCAGCTCGAGCTCCGGGGGCACCGCGCCGTAGTCCATCGTCCGGTGGGTCAGCGCGAGGTTCCCGGTGGGGACCGGCGTCCCGACCGCGAGCTGCAGGCGCGGCCCCGCGGCGTACGCGACCTCGCGGAGCGTCCACCGGACCCGCCGCCCGCGGATCCGGCCCTCCCACACCCCGGGGTTGACCGGCGCCAGCTCGTGCGCGACCGCGGCCTGCTCGATCGCAGCGGTGGCGGCGCGCTCCTCGGCCGCGCGGGCCCGGCGGCGCCAGCCCGACAGGACCACCGCGACGAGCATCGCGGCCGCCCCGGCGGCTCCGACACACACCACCCCGGTCAGCGATAGGAGCAGCCACGCGTCCATGGGACCATCCTACACGCGCGAGGTCCGGGAGTGCCGATGCCGATCGACGCTGCGTTGCGGTCCGCTGTCGAGGCCGGCCGGGGCCTGGTGGACGTGGGGCCCCTGACCGGGGTCGCGCGGACGCTCGATCGGCCGTGGCGGCTCGCGGTGATCGGCCGCACCGGCAGCGGCAAGACGACCCTGATCGGTCGGCGGACCGGGGCGCGCCGACCGACCGGGCTCGGCGGGGTGACGCGGGAGGTCGACGAGATCGTCCACGACGGCATCGTGTGGGCCGACACCCCCGGGATCGACGACCCGGACAGCGCGGTGGTCGCCCTCTCGCAGGTCCTCGACCACGTCGACGCCGCGGTGTGGGTGGTCGACGGGCTCCAGCCGATGACCGCGTCCGAGCGCGGGGTCGTCGCCGCCACCCTGCCGGACGGGGTGCCGCTGTGGGTGGTGGTGTCGCGGATCGATCTGGTCGACCCGGACGAGCACGACGCGATCGTCGGGCGGGTCCGCGAGCTCGCCGCCCGCCACGCGCCGATCGCGGTCTCGGCCTGCGATCTGCGGCGCGAAGATCCCGGCCCGGTCGGGATCCTCCCCCTCCCCGGTCCCCGACGACGCGCCGCGATCGCCGCGGCGGTCGACGCCGTCCGGTCCTCGCTCGCCGCGGTGCCGGTCCCGGTCGAGCCCGAGCAGGTCGAGCGTCAGTGGCGCGACGGCGTCCGCGACGTGGTCCGAGCGGTCCAGCGGGCGATCGAGTCCGGCCCCGCCGCGACCGCGGTGCTGGTCGAGCGCGGCGCCCGGCTGGTGCGCGCCCTGGCCGACGACGACGGGCCTCGCCTGCCGCTGCCGGTCGCGCCGGAGCGGTCCGCGGTCGAGTCGGCGCTGTCCGGCCCGTCCGGGGCCCTCCGCGCGGTGCGGGCCTCCGCCGCCCGGTGGCTCGCCGACGGGGAGTGGGTGATCCACGACGGCTGGCCCGGCGCAGGGCCCCGACGGGCGCGGGCGGACCGTCGGCGCGCGGTGGTCGAGGCGCTGGACGCGGTCGACGCGATCGTGCGACCGGGATCGGTCGACGGGTGACTCGCGCCGGGACCGCGCGCGGATATGATGCCCTCTCAGCCGGAGGGGCGATGTTGCAACTGTCGATCGTGGTGATCCCGTGGCTCGCCGGTTGTTCGGGCGAACCGACCGACCGGGCCGGAGAGGTGCCGGGAGCCCAGCCCACTGCGCCCGTCGCGCCCGAGCCCGCGGTGATCGACGAGCTGCCCACCGCGACCTACCGGCTGAACCCGTCGGCCGGCGACCCGGCGGTCCCGGCGGAGCTCGGCGGGCCGGGGTTCACCGGCGAGGGCTGGCTCACCCGGCTCGACACGGCCCAGCTCGGCGATCCGAACGCCCCCCAGGGTGGGACCCTCGTGACCGCGCTCGACGACTGGCCGGCCACGCTGCGGCTGGTCGGGGAGAACTACAACTCCTCGTTCAACTACTTCGCGTCCGAGCTGATGTACGACACCCTGCTCCGGTCGGACGAGATCACGCTCGAGCTCGCGCCGCGGCTCGCGACCCACTGGTGGGTGTCGGACGACAAGCAGACCTACCGGTTCCGGATCAACCCCGAGGCCCGGTGGAGCGACGGGGCCGAGGTGACGTCCGAGGACGTGGTCGCCACGTTCGAGCTGCTGATGGACCCCACCCTCCGGGATCCGAGCGCGATCCTCGTGTACAGCAAGCTCGATCCGCCAAAGGCCGTGTCGAAGTACATCGTCGAGGTCCACGCCCGCGAGGACAACTGGCGGAACCTGATGTACTTCGCGACGCAGTACCTCCTGCCCGCCCACCAGATCGCGAACCTCACCGGCACCGAGTACCTCGACAAGTACCAGTTCGCGTTCACCGCCACGTCGGGACCGTACGAGGTCAAGCCCGAGGACATCGACACCGGCAACGCGATCACCCTGACCCGCCGCAAGGATTGGTGGGGCGAGCCGAACCCGGTGTGGGACGGCTGGTACAACATCGAGAAGTTCAAGTTCGCGATCGTCAAGGATCCGCAGCTCCGGTTCGAGAAGATCAAGAAGCACGAGCTGGACTTCATGGTCGTCCCGAAGGCCCAGTGGTGGGCCGAGGACATCCCGGCGCTCGAGCAGGTCCAGCGCGGCCTGCTCGTCCCCCGCAAGTTCTTCACCGACGCCCCCGCCGGCACCGCCGGGCTCGCGCTCAACCAGCAGCGGCCGCCGCTCGACGACGTCCAGATCCGCAAGGCGCTCCAGCTCCTGTACGACCGCGAGACGATGATCTCGAAGCTGTTCTACGACGAGTACGAGCCGCTCACGAGCTACTTCCAGGGCAGCCTGTACCAGAACCCCGCCAACCAGGTGATCGGGTACGACGAGGTCGCCGCGGTCGCGCTGCTCGAGCAGGCCGGGTGGGTGACGAAGAACGCCGAGGGCTACCGGATGAAGGACGGCAAGGAGCTGGCGTTCACCGTCAGCTACCGCACGCCGCTGTCCGAGCGGATGCTCACGGTGTACCAGGAGGCGTGCCAGCGCGCCGGGATCCGACTCGATCTGCAGCTCGTGACCCCGGCGGCCGGGTTCAAGAACCTCCAGGAGCGCGAGTACCAGATCGGCGACGTGACCTGGGGCGGGCTGCTCACGCCGAACCCCGAGACGAACTGGAGCTCGAAGCTCGCGGCGGAGAAGGGCAACAACAACGTCACCGGGTTCTGGGACAGCCAGGTGGACGGGCTGCTCAACCAGTACGATCGCGAGTACGACGTCCAGCGGCGGGTCCAGATCATCCAGCAGATCGACGCCGTGCTGTACGAGAAGGCGCCGTACGTGCTCGGGTGGTACGCGCCGGCGCAGCGGGTGCTGTACTGGAACAAGTTCGGGATGCCCCCGTGGGGCACCGCGCGGTACGCCGAGGACGAGGGCGACCACTTCCTCGCCTACCTGTGGTGGGTCGACCCGGAGAAGGAGAAGCAGCTCGAGGACGCCGCCGCCAACCCGTCGATCAAGCTCGAGCAGGTCTCCCGCGAGGTCCACTTCTGGAAGGAGTGGACGAAGAAGCACCCCGTGACGCCGGCTCCCTGATGGCACGCCGACCCGCTGACGCTCCCTGATGGCTGCGTACTTCGCCCGCCGGTTGTTGCTGATGATCCCGACGTTCCTCGGGATCACGTTCGTGGTGTTCGCGATCACCCGGTTCGTCCCCGGCGGGCCGATCGAGCAGATGCTCGTCCGGACCCAGCTCGCGGCCGCGGAGAGCGGCGGCGGCAGCACCGGCAGCGGGCCGATCGAGCTGCCGGACGCCGTGCGGGTCGAGCTCGAGAAGCAGTACCACCTCGATCGGCCGTTCTACGTCGCGTACGGCCTGTGGATGGCGGACCTCCTCACCGGCGACCTCGGCGAGAGCTACAAGTACAACGAGCCGGTGTTCGGGCTGATCGTCGGGCGGTTCCCGGTCAGCGTGTACTTCGGGGCGCTCGGGTTCGTGCTCGCGTACCTGGTGTGCATCCCGCTCGGGATCCTGAAGGCGATCCGACACGGTAGCCCGTTCGACCTCGTATCCAGCGCGATCGTGTTCGTCGGGTACGCGATCCCAGGCTGGGCGCTCGGGGCGGTGCTGCTGGTGCTGTTCGGCGGGGGGAGCTTCTGGAACGTGTTCCCGCTCGGCGGGTTCCGGTCGGAGCACTGGGAGACGTTCTCGGTCGCCCACAAGATCACCGATCAGCTTCACCACACGTTCCTGCCGGTGCTCGCGTACGCCGCTGGGAGCTTCGCCACGCTGACGGTGCTGATGAAGAACGCGCTGATGGAGAACCTCGGCCAGGACTACGTCCGAACCGCGTACGCCAAGGGGCTGTCCGAGCTCCGGGTGATCGGGGTCCACGCCGTCCGCAACTCGCTGATCCCGATCAGCACCGGGCTCGGCCACGCGCTCGCCCTGGTGATGGCCGGCAGCTACCTGGTCGAGCGGGTGTTCAACATCGACGGGATCGGGTACCTCGGCTACACCTCGATCGTCGAGCGCGACTACGCCGTGGTGATGGGGATCCTGGTGTTCAACACCGTGCTGATCCTGGTCGGAAACATCGTGTCGGATCTGTTGTACGCGGTGGCGGATCCTCGGATCCGGTTCGGCTGATGTCCAGTGAGTCCCTCGCCCCGCGGTCGGTGTTCCAGCGGCGCTGGCGCAAGTTCAAGACGCTGAAGCGCGGGTGGTACAGCTTCGTCGCGCTGACCGGCGCGCTGCTGCTGACGTTCCTCGATCCGGTGCTGATCAACAACCAGGCGTTGATCGTGTCGTATCAGGGCACGCTGTACTTCCCGGTGTTCGCGTCGTTCCGCGAGGCGACCGCGTTCGGCCAGCGCACGATCGGGGCGCCGAAGTTCCGGGACCTGAAGGAGCAGTACGCGGAGGCCGGCGAGGGCGACTGGGTGCTGATGCCGCCGTACCCGTACCACCCGAACGAGTCGCTGCTGACCGACCCGGAGCTGCCCGGCTCGCCCCCCCACCCGCCGAACCGCGCCCACTGGATGGGGACGGACGATCGGGCCCGGGACGTGTTCGCCCGCCTGGTGTACGGGTTTCGGCTGTCGATGCTGTTCGGGCTCGCGGTGGTGGCCGGGGGCTACACCCTCGGGGTGTCGATCGGGGCGGTGCTCGGGTACTTCGGCGGTCGGCTCGATCTGCTGGGGATGCGCCTGGTCGAGATCTGGTCGGGGTTGCCGTTCCTGTACACGGTGATCATCGTGGCGAGCATGGTCCGGCCGTCGCCGGTGGTGCTCGCGGTGCTGCTCGCGCTGTTCACCTGGGTGACGATCGCCCTGTACGTCCGCGGCGAATTCTACCGGGAGAAGGCGAAGGACTACGTGGTCGCCGCCGTCGCCCAGGGGGAGTCGGACGCGTCGATCATCTTCCGGCACATCCTGCCGAACGCGCTGACGCCGGTCGTGTCGTTCGCGCCGTTCGCGCTGGTCGGGTCGATCACCCTGCTCGTGTCGCTCGACTTCCTCGGGTTCGGGGTCCCCGCCCCCACCCCGTCGTGGGGCGAGCTGGTGGGCCAGGGGCTCGACAACCTGACCGAGTGGCACCTCGTGCTGTTCCCGCTCGGCGCGCTGTTCGTCACCCTGACGATGGTGGTGTTCATCGGCGAGGCGATCCGCGAGGCGTTCGACCCGAAGACCTACGCGCGGCTGAGGTGACGGTGACCGGGACCGAGGCGCTCGCAGCGGAGCCGCTGCTCGAGGTGCGCGACCTGCACACCCGGTTCACCGTCGACGGTCGGGTCGCGGCGGCGGTGAGCGGCGTGTCGTTCCACGTCGACCGCGGCGAGTTCGTCGGGGTGGTCGGCGAGTCGGGCTCCGGCAAGTCGGTGACCGCGCTGTCGGTGATGCGGCTGATCCCGAATCCCCCCGGGGAGATCGTGTCGGGTCAGATCCGGTTCGAGGGGCGGGACCTGCTGACCTTGCCGTGGCCGGAGATGCGGGACATCCGCGGCCGTCGGATCGCGATGATCTTCCAGGAGCCGATGACCAGCCTGAACCCGGTGTTCACGATCGGCAACCAGGTGGCGGAGTCCGCCCGTCGCCACCAGCGGCTGTCGTGGTCCGCGGCCCGCGATCGCGCGGTCGAGGCGCTGACCGCGGTCGGGATCCCGGACCCGCGCCACCGGCTCGACGACTACCCGCACCAGTTCTCCGGCGGGATGCGCCAGCGGGTGATGATCGCGATGGCGCTGATCTGCGATCCGGCGCTGCTGATCGCCGACGAGCCGACCACCGCGCTCGACGTGACGATCCAGGCCCAGATCCTGGACCTGATCCAAGACCTCCAGCGGACCCGGGGCACCGCGGTGTTGCTGATCACGCACGATCTCGCGGTGATCGCCGAGACCTGCAAGCGGGTGATCGTGATGTACGGAGGCCGGATCCAGGAGGTTGCACCGGTGGTCGACCTGTTCGACCGACCCGGCCACCCGTACACCCGGGGCCTGCTCGACAGCATCCCGCACCGGACCGCCCGCGGGGCCCGGCTGCCCGCGATCCCGGGCAACGTCCCGTCGATCTTCGAGCTCCCGTCCGGCTGTCGGTTCCGCACCCGGTGCCCGCTCGCGTTCGACCGGTGCGCGGCCGAAGAGCCGGAGCTCCGCGAGGTCGCCCCCGGTCAGCACGTCCGGTGCCACCTCGCCGGCCCGGGAGGCCCGTCGTGAGCGCCGCGCTGGTCACCGTCGAGAACCTGGTGGTCGAGTTCCCGGTGTACGGCGGGATCTTCCGCCGGCGGGTCGCGGGGGTCCGGGCCGTGGACGACGTGTCGTTCACCCTCCGCCGCGGCGAGGTCCTGGGGCTGGTCGGCGAGTCCGGCTCCGGCAAGACCACCGTCGGGCGCGCGATCGCGAACCTGGTCCAGTTCTCGAACCCGGACGCGGTCCTCGGCGGCCGGATCCTGTACGGTCCGACCGGGATCGACCTGAACGGGCTGCCCCGGCGGCAGATGTTGCCGATTCGGTCGAAGGTCCAGCTCGTGTTCCAGGATCCGTTCTCGTCGCTGAACCCGCGGATGACGGTGTACCAGCTGATCGAGGCGCCGCTCCGGATCCACCTCCGGCTGACGGCCGAGCAGCGACTGGCGCGGGTCCGGGACCTGCTCGACCGGGTCGGGCTCCAGCCGAGCTACGCCGACCGGTACCCGCACGAGTTCTCCGGGGGGCAGCGCCAGCGGATCGGCATCGCCCGCGCCCTCGCGACGAACCCCGAGCTCGTGATCGCGGACGAGCCGGTGTCGGCGCTCGACGTGAGCGTCCAGGCGCAGGTGCTGAACCTGATGTCCGACCTGCGCCGCGACTTCGGGCTGACCTACCTGTTCGTCGCGCACGATCTGTCGGTCGTGCACCACGTGTCGGACCGGATCGCGGTGATGTACCTCGGCAACATCGTCGAGATCGGCCCGGCCGACGCGGTGCGCCACGACCCGCGCCACCCGTACACCCGCGCGCTGTTATCGGCGATCCCCCGCCCGGATCCACGGTCGGATCGGTCGAAGCGGATCCGGCTGGTCGGCGAGGTCCCCTCCCCGCTCGCGAAGCCGTCCGGGTGCGGGTTCCGGACCCGGTGTCCGATCGCGGTCCCGGCGTGCGCCGCCGCGGTCCCGCCGCTGATCGACACCGGCGGTGGGCACCAGGTGGCCTGCCCGCGAACCAGCCTGCTGGACACCACCGCTCCGGCTGGTACGTTGTCGGTGGGATGACATCGAAGCGACCCGAGGTCTGGGCGGTGATCCACCGCCGCGGTGACAGCTGGACCGGGCGGATGGTGACCGCCCAGGGCCTCGACACGCCGCGGATCGCGTTCACCGCCGAGGCCGCGCCGCCCGCGATCCAGCTCGGGGCCCAGGTCGAGCTCGGGCTCGCCACCCGCAAGATGGCGAAGGCCGTCCGGTGCGGGGCGCAGGTGGTGGCGATCGAGTGGACCCCGCTCGGGATCGAGATCTCGCTCGACCCGGACGAGCCCGAGCTGTTCCACGAGGCGATCCCCGGCCTGGCCGAGAACCCGGGCGACCGGCGGGCCGAGGTCCGGGTGTTCCCGCGGTCCGGCCACGGCGTCCACGTGCCGGTCCGGCTGGAGGACGACCTCGGCGGCAAGCCGCTGATGGCCCGGGTCACCGACGCGTCGACCGGCGGGCTCGGGCTGCTGTTCCCGTACGCCGCCGAGGAGCGGCTGTGCTACTCGCGGGTGTTGCTGGTCGAGCTCGAATCCAGCGCCGGCAAGCGCCAGGAGGTCGAGTGCCAGGTCCGCAACCGGACCCTGGTCGAGGACGGCGTGCGGTACGGGGTCGAGTTCCGGATCGCGCGCGAGCCTGCCCCCCAGCCGTTCGAGCCGCTGTGGGACTGCAGCGCGTGCGGCGCCCGCGGGCTGCTCGCCGCGAGCCACCTCCGGTGCCCGGAGTGCGGCCGGCCGCGGTCCGGTCCGACCCGGATCCCGAGCCGCGACGGTCGGCTGTCGGCGGCGATCCACCCGTACCTCGGCACCGAGAGGACCTGCCGGGCGTGCGGCTCGAAGTGGTCCGAGCACGCGAAGTTCTGCGCCCAGTGCGGGCTACGCCTCGGCTGACCGGGTAGATTGAGCCGATGTCGGCGTTGTGGTTCGCGATGGGCTGCCGACCGGAGGATCCGGGGATCGACTCCGGGTCCCCCGGGACGATCCCGGTCGACTCGGCGACCTCGGCCGGGACGCCGGTCGTGACGTGGTCCCCGCTCGTGCCGACCGTCGCGTGGGTCGACTGGGCCGCCCCCGCCGACGCGACCGCGGTGCGGGTCGAGTTCGGGGCCGACGGCGCGTTCGACCGGGCGACGGGCTGGTCGACCCCAGGGGAGCTCCCGCCCGGCGGGCTCGCGGTGGTCGGGCTCGCCGCGGGGCGCACCTACACCGCCCGGGTCGCGGCCGACACCCCCGCCGGCCCGGCGTCGAGCGCCCCGGTCACCCTCGCGGTGCCGGCCGCCCCGCCGGACCTGCCGGTGCTGGTGATCGACCGGTCGGACGCCGGGGCCGAGGTGCCGTCCGGGTACCTGTGGTCGGCGGTGTCGACCTCCCTCGGCGGCGACGCCCAGACGGACCTCGTGGTGTGGAACGGCGCCGGCGAGATCGTGTGGTACGTCCGGAGCGAGCGCGGCCACATCACGGTGTCGCCGTCGGTCGGGCAGACCCCGGGCACGCTGTGGTGGGACGACTACGACATGACCGACCTCGAGCGGCGGGCGACCCTCGTCCGCGCGACGCTCGACGGTCGGAGCCTCGATCGGGTCGCGTTGCCGAACGGGCACCACGCGGCGCTCGAGGTCGAGCCGGGGATCGTCGCGTGGATCGCGCACGACGTGCGACCCGCGCCGGACGGGGTCGGCTCGGTGACCGCGGATCGGCTGTACGAGGCGCCGTTCGACGACACGGCCCACCCGCGCGAGGTGGTGAACCTGTACGACGCGCTGTTCCACGGGGCGTTCGACCCGCCGTGCGACCACACCACCACCGGGATCCCGTACGGTTCCACGTTCCCGGTGTTCGAGTGGAGTCACGAGAACTCGCTCGCGTACCTCGCGGACCGCGATCGGTACCTGGTGAACCTCCGGTGGCTGGACACGGTCGTCGCGATCGACCGGTCGACCGGGACCATCGCGTGGTCGCTCGGCGGTCCGTACGGGTCGTTCACCACCCCGACCGGCGGCTCGATCTACGGCTCGGCCGACGACAGCCTGCTGTCGCACGCCCACTGGTCCGACGCGTGGGACGGCGGGCTGGTCGCGTTCGACAACGGCACCCACCACGATCCGCCGCTGAGCTCGATCGTCACCCTGGCGTGGGACGAGGACGCCCGGACGGTCGCCGAGACGTCCCGGTGGACGGACCCCGAGCAGCGGTTCGTCGGGATCCTCGGCGACGCCCGGCAGCTCCCCGGCGGGGACGTGCTGTCGTCGTGGTCGGTGCTCGGCGAGCTCCGCGAGGTCACCCCGGCCGGCGAGGTGGTGTGGTCCGCCCACACCGAGGCCGGCGGCGACGGGCCCGCAGTGTCGATCGGGCGGGTCCGGTGGCTGTCGGAGCTCGTGCCATGATCACCGCAGCCCTGTCACTGCTGTCCCTCACCGTCGGGTGCCGGACGCCGGCCGAGATCCCGCTGGTGCCGGGCCCGTCGTCGTTCACCGCGATCGCGACCGCCCACGGCCGCACCGTGCAGACCGGGTCGATCGTGTACGGAGACTACGACGACTGTTGCGAGAGCGACAGCTCGTGTTTCTTCAGCAACGCGTCGTCTCCGTACGGGGTGTACGACGTGCCGCCCGCGCCGGGCCAGCCGATCGACGACCCGGACATCCAGCCGCACACCCCGTCGTTCCACCTCCGCCCGGACGAGGCGCTGGTGTTCCTCGGCACGACCCCGCCGCCCGCGGCGTACTTCGGCTGGCGGAGCTACCTCGCCTGGCGGCTCGAAGACGAAGGCCCGCGCCCGATCCTCGGCAGCCTCGGGCCGTCGCTGAACAACCAGGTGGTGGCGGCCGCCCGCGCGCCGGACCCGGTGTGGGGCGCGCCGTTCGCCCTGGTCACCACCGCGGACGCCGCGGTCGAGCGCGAGATCGTCGGGTGGCTGGTCGAGTCCGGGTGGGATCCGCGGTGGATCTCGGTCGATCGGATCCCGGCCTCGCTGGTCCGCCTCGGGTTCGACCGCGACGCCGACACGTTCGCCGGCGTGATGCGGGTCGCGGTGTTCGACGACCCGGCGGCGGGCGCCGCGTACACCGAAAACCCGGGGGTCGTGCTGCGGGTCACCCCGGGCGGCGCGGTCCCGGCGGCCCCGGCCGAGCCGCACCCGGTCGCTGCGGTCCCGCCCCGCGGCAGCGGGGAGACCGAGCAGGCGTGGCAGCCGGCCGTCGACGCGCTCGGCGACGCGATCCGCGCCCGGTACCCGGACCACCTCCCGATCGAGGTCGACGCGAACCCGTGGTGGTTCGAGACCTACGACTGCATCGACGACGGGTTCTGCTCGTTCGACATCACCGACCGGTACTACGCGCGGGTCCCGAGCCTGTACCTGCCGACCGACGACACGTTCGTGATCGCGTACGGGGTGAACCACGAGCGAACCGGCAAGGCGAGCTACGCGAACGTGACGATCGAGAGCGTGGCGAACATGACCGGGCTCGCGGGGGTCGACTCCCCGCAGTTCCCGGGCTCGGCCCGGACGGTGCTGCCGGACGAGCCGAAGGTCGACGATCTGTACCTGGTGGTGATCGCGCGCGACTGTACGCAGTTCCCGGGGTTCGCGTGCCTCGAGGTCCCGACGGGCTGTCCGGGCGTCGACCTCGACGAGGAGCTGATCGTGGACTTCCGGGCCTACCTCGAGCCCGCGACCAACGCCGCCCCGCTCCACGAGGAGCTGATCGCCGACCGGGTGATCAAGTTCTTCCCGAAGCCGAACTGAGCGGACCGGGCCCGGACCAGGCGTACGGGATCCGCAGGTCGGCCGTCCGCCGAGAGCGCCAGGTGGCGTCCCGTCCCCCGCGGGCCGTCCGCGGTCGTCCCCCGCGGGCTCGTGGGCGCCGGCGACCACACGGTCCGCCGGTGATCCCGCGACGGGACGCCACCCGGAGCTCCCCGCGGGCGGACGGACGCGCGGATCCCCCTCCCTGCTCCGTCAGTCGGAGACGTACAGCGTGCGGGCGGCGTACGACAGGCGGAGCTCCCGGTCGCCGAACACGTCGATCCCGAGGTGGACCCGCGGCCCGGTCCGGTCGAGCAGCACGTCGCACGGCGCGTCCTCGCACACCCCGAACGACACGTCGGTCAGCGCGAGCGGCCCGAGCGCGACCTCCGACACCGTCAGCGCGCCGATCAGCGGCACCGGGCTGCCGTCTGCGCCGACCAGGCTGCCCCCGATCGGCACGAACCCGGTGGCGCCCGACGCCTCGGCCATCGACCAGTTGACCAGGGAGTGGTCGCCGCCGAGGTCCAGCGCGGCCGACACCACGTCCGCCGCGCCCACCCGGACCGGGATCCGGATCGCGCCGCCGACCAGCCGGAACCGCTGCCGGACGAACCCGGGCGACCGGTCGCGGCGGCCGAACGTGCCCGGCGGCAGCACGGTCAGCGTGTCGTGCGCGAGATCGAGCGCCACGTCGGCCCGATCGAGGAACGTCCGGCCGAGGATCCCGTCGATCGGCGTGCCGAGCAGGACCTCGATCGCCGGGGGCAGGTCGAGCACCGCCACCCGCAGATCGTCGAACACGACCCCGCCGACGGTCAGCGACGGGCACCGCCCCGCCAGCAGCTCGAGCCGCCCGCCCGCGGCCTCCCCGGCGATCGCGCGCGAGGTGGTGACCCCGAGGGCTGCGGCCGCCGCCGACGACACGACCGTGATCCCGGCCCCGGTGTCGAGGACGAACGTGAGCGGCGGCCCGCCGTCCGGGGCGTCGACCGCGACCGCCACGAGCCCCGCCGGGAGGCGCGCGATCGGCACCGGCGTCCCGACCGCCGGTCCCGACGGAACCGGCGCAGCGGCGGCGGCGAACACGATCCCGATCCCGAGCCCGAACCACATGGTCCCGCAGTGTACCCGCGTTCGACGCGTCGGATCATCCTTTCGGCGTGAACCGGCCCTGCGCCTCCGCCTGCGCCTCCGCCAGCGCCCGGCCGAGCGGCGACCGGGACGTCGCGCCGAGGGCCGCCACCACCGCCTCGACCTCCGCCATCCGCGCCGCCGCCTGCGCCGGATCCGCCTCGAGCTCGACCCTGGCCCGGATCGTCGCCGCCCGCGCGAGCGTCAGCCGGTCGTCGATCCGCCGCAGGAGGCCCTCCGCCTCGTCGAGCGCGGCCCGGCACCCCGCCGGATCTCCGAGCGCCAGCGCGAGGGCCGCCCGGGCGCACAGCGCGACCCCGAGCCCGCGGATCGCGCGGCTGTCCCGCGCCAGCGCCACCGCCCGGTCGATCGCGGTCCGCGCCTCGTCCGGACGGTCATTCACCCGCAGCGCGCCGAGGCCGATCCACGCGGCGAGCTCGATCCCCGGGTTCGTGGTCTCGGCCCCGAGGACCCGGGCCGCCTCGTACCGCGACCGGGCGACCTCCGACTGGCCGGCGTCGGCGGCGAGGTCCCCGAGGACGAGGTGGGCCTCGGCCTCCGCCTCGCGCTCGCCGAGGTCCCGCGCGGCCGCGAGCGCGGCCTTGGCGCAGACCACCGCCCGCTCCGCCGCGCCGACCTGCCGCTCGACCACCGCCAGCGCCCGGAGCGTGGTGCCCTCGACCGTCAGGGTCCCGAGCTGCCGGGCGAGCGCCAGCGCGGCGTCGAGGTGGGTCCGCGCGTCGGCGAGCCGCCCCTGCTCGAGGTCGAACAGCCCGAGCCGACCGAGGAAGTACGCCTCGGCCCGCGGGTTGTGGACCGCCCGGTCGATCGCGAGCGCCTCGACGACCCGGGCGCGGGCCTCGTCGAGCTCCCCCTGCTCCCACCGCAACAGCCCGAGGTTCCCGACCGCGCTGCCGACGAACCCGCGCGCGCCGACCCGACGGAGGGCGGGGATCGCGACGAGGTAGATCTCGGCGGCCTCGTCCCACGCGCCGAGCCGGCGGAGCGTGTTCGCGAGGTTGCCGAGCACCATCCCCTCGAGCATCCGGTTGTCGATCGCCCGGGCGGACCGGAGGGCGGCCTCGTAGCACTGGCGCGCCTCGGGCAGGATCCCGCGGCGGTTGTAGGTCGCGCCGAGGCGGTTCAGCACGTGGCCCTTCATCTTCAGGTCGCCGAGCTGCCGGAAGATCGCGACCGCCTGCTCGAACTGGTCGAGGGCCTCGGCGAACCGCCCCTCGGTCGACCACACCACCCCGAGCCCGTTGCGGACCTTGGCCTCGACCGACCGATCCCCGGCCTCGATCGCGACGGCGAGCGCGTCGCGGAACCAACCCTCAGCCTCGGCCGGCGCCGTGGTCCACGCGAGCCACCCGAGCTGCAGCCGGAGGATCGCCTCGATCCGCCGGTCCCGGTGCTGCCGGGCCTCGTCGAGGGCGCCGGTCGCGAGCGCGGTCGCGGCCTCGAGCTCGCACGCGCTCGACAGCACCTCGGTGAGCTGGACCAGGAGCTGCAGCCGGCGATCGGCGGCGATCGACAGGGCAGTCCGGAGGACCTCGATCGCGGTCGACATCGGACCGCGCGCCCCGAGCACCGCCGCCGCGGCCAGCGCCGCCCCGACCGCGACCTCCCGATCGTCGCGCGCGACCGCCCGCCGGAACGCGGACAGCAGGTTGTCCGCCTCGTCGGTCAGGGCCCGGGCCCGCGCGACCCCGCCGTACCCGGCCAGCGCGGCGATCGCCTCGTCGTTGCCGAGCTGGGCGAAGTGCGCGCCGTGCCGCGCCTCGGCCTTGGCACGGGCGACGCCGACCAGCCGGGCGGCGGCGTGCTGGTGGACCAGCGGCCGGACGGTGAACCGTCCGTCGTCGAGCTGGACCAGGTTCGCGTCGACCAGCTCCTCCAGCAGGTCGACGAGCCACGCGCCCGGGACGTCGACCACCGCGATCGCCCCCTCGAGCCGGAACCCGCCGTCGAACACGGTGAGCTGCGCCATCGCCGCCGCGGCCGCCGGCGACAGCAGCGCGAACGAGCCGTCGAGCGCCGCCGCCAGGCTCCGGTGCCGATCCGGGCGGTCCGGTCCGCCGCCCGCCACCAGCCGGAGGGCGAGCCCGTCGACCAGGGCGTCGTCGGACAGCAGCCGGCTCCGCGCGGCGAGCAGCTCGAGCGCGAGGGGCGACCCGTCGACCGCGGCGACCAGCCGCTCGACCCGATCCACCGCGACCTTTCGGGGCGAGCGGGCGTCGAACAGGGCCACCCCGTCGGCGAGCGACAGCGGCCCGATCGGGATCCGGACCTCCCCGTGGATCCGCAGCGCGACCCGGCTGGTGCACAGCGCGATCGCGTCGGGCGCGGCGGCGAGCCAGGCGGACACCACCGCGCCGGCGGCGTCGCCCGCCTGCTCGAGGTTGTCGAACACGAACAGCGCTGCCCCGCGGGCCGCGAGCGCCTCGCCGACCCGCGCCACCGCGTTCGCCTCGGCCGCGCTGCCCCCGTCGAGCTGGAGCGCCAGGCCCTGGGCGACGGCGAAGCACAGCGCCACCGGGGTGCGCGCCTCGGCGAGGTCGAACCACCACGCGCCCCCGGCCAGCGCCGGACCGAGCGCGCGGGCCGCCTCGAGCGCCACCCGGGTCTTGCCCGCGCCGCCGAGCCCGAGGAGCGACAGGAGGCGCCCGCCGTCGGCGAACGCGCGGTGGATCGCGGCGAGCTCGGTCGCCCGCCCGACGAACCCGTCGCGCGGGGGCGGGAGGTTCCCCGGGACCGGGACGGACGCGTGGCGGACGAGCTCGGTGGCCTCGTCTTCGCTCGACGGATCGACCAGGCCGGGCTCGAACCGCCGGAGCACCTGGAGCGGGGTCGGGCCGCGCGGGTGGCGGTGCCGGAGGGCGGCGAGCGCGGCGCCGAGCTCGATCGCGGTCCCCCATCGATCCGCGGGGTCGTACCGGACGCACCGCCGGATCACCGGTCCGAGGCCCGGGACCGCCGCCTCGACCGGATCGAGCCACCCGGCCCCGAGCAGCGCCTCGACCCCCTCGACCGCCGCCAGCACGTCGGCCCGGGGCCCGAACGGGCGGGTGGCGGTGGCGATCGCGTACAGCGTCACCCCGGCCGAGAACAGGTCGCTCCGCGCGTCCTGCGGCCGCCCGGCGGCCTGCTCGGGCGACATGTACCCGGGGGTGCCCGAGCGCTCGCCCGACGCGCCGGCGAACCCCCAGATCCCGAGGTCCACCAGCTTCACGTGGCCCATCGCGTCGAGCAGCAGGTTCGACGGCTTCACGTCCCGGTGGACGAGGCCGGCGGGGGTGCCGCCGATCCGCGTCCCGTGGATGTACGCGAGCCCCGCGCACAGCTGGACCCCGACCTCGAGCACGGCGCTCGGCGGCAGCGGACCGCCCCCCGCGAGCGCCGCGAGCGACGCGCCGCGGACGAGCTCCATCGCGACGAACCACCGCCCGTCGTGCTCACCGAGCTCGTACACCCCGACCACGTTCGGGTGGTGGAGCAGCGCCCCGACCCGCGCCTCGTGGATCAGCGACTCGTCGTCGCCCCCGCCGTCGTCCGGGGCGCCGAGCAGCATCTTCAGCGCCACCGGCTTGCGGAACCCGCGCGGCCCGTTCAGCACGGCCTCCCACACCTCGCCGTTCGCGCCGCGCCCGAGCGGGCGGACCAGCGCGGACCGGCCGAACGTGGCCCCGGGGACCCACCCGCTCATCGCCCCACCAGCCGATCGATCACCGCCAGCACCGCGTCGAGGGCCGCCGGCTTGACCAGGTGATCGTCGAACCCGGCGGCCTCGGCGCGGGCCCGATCGGTCGGCAGCCCGTACCCGGTCAGCGCGACCAGCGGGAGCCGCGCGAGGCCCGGCAGCTCGCGGAGCCGCCCGG
>JBEBJW010000010.1:0-20396 GCA_040079715.1 Myxococcota bacterium
CCGCCGGACCGCGCCTGCGTCGGTTCGGTCACACGGTCACGGGCGCCAGTGCGACAGGAACGCGGCCACGAACATCACCGAGAACACCCAGACGCCGATCGGGGCGAGCATCACCAGCACCAGGGTGCCCTGGAGCCAGCCTCCGAGCGCCGGCTCTTCGAGCGGGGCCGGGAACGCCGCCTGCACCGCCCGCTCCGCCTCGTCGACCGCGACCCGCCGGCTGGTTCCGGGCGCCGACCCTCCGGAGTGGAGCACGATCGTCCGATCCGGCGCCACCTCGACCACCCCGGGGATCGTCCACCCGGTCGGGACGCCGTGACCGACCATCGGCTGGCCGCAGACCGCGCACCGCCCGACCACCGGCGGCAGCTCGCCGCGCAGCCACCCCGCCACGGCCGCGAACGCGTCGCGCTCGGGGGTCCGGGTCCGGCGCGCCCCGCCCGGCACCACCACCGTCCGAGCGGCGCCCGTCCACTCCTCGACCCGATGGCAACCTCGACAGTCGACCTTCACTCGCCCTTCTCCTCGGTCCGAACGTCGACCCCGTCTTCGGAGGCGGTGGTCCACACGCCGACCTTCTGGCCCATCCGGTACGCGCCGGCGCTCCGGAGCCGACCGTTCGGCCACCACGCGGACCACCGGCCGTCGGGCTTGCCCTCGACGTACGCGCCTTCGGCCAGCTTGTTCCCGTTGTCGTGCCACCGCGTCCACACGCCGGTCTCGCTCCCGAACGCCATGCGACCGACGTACCGCGGCGTCCCGTCCGGGTAGTACGCCTCGAACTGGCCGTGCTTGACCCCGCCCTGCCAGTGCTCCCGGGCGAGCAGGATCCCGGTCTCGCCGTACTCCGCGTACGCGCCCTCCCGGCGCCCGTCGACGTACTCGGCCTCCCACCGGAGCTGCCCGTTCGGCCAATAGACGCGCTCGAACCCGTTCTGCTCGCCGTGGCTCCACTCGATCTCGCTGATCAGTGCGCCAGAGTCGTCGAACATCCGCTCGATCCCGGACAATCGACCATCGGCGTACGTCGCCTCCCGGTCGACCGACCCGTCCTCGCGGAACGACTGCCACACGCCGAGCTCCCGGCCCGAGCGGTACGCGCCGGCGCGCTCCTTCGTCCCGTCCTCGCGGTACAGCACCCACGGCCCGTCGCGGACCCCGGCGACGAACCGCCCCTCCGCGGCCTTGACCCCGTTCGCGTGCCAGGTGGTCCACGGGCCGTACTTGACCCCGTTGATGAACTCGCCCTGGGACTCGAGCTTGCCGTTCGGGTGCCAGTACATCCAGACCCCGGTCGACCGGGACACCGTGTAGTGGCCGACGAACCACTTCTGGCCGCTCTCGTGCCACCAGGTCCAGTCGCCGTGCCGCTTGTCGGCGAGGTACCCGCCCTCGCTCTCGGGCCCGCCGCCCTCGAAGAACGTGCGCCACGGGCCGACCTTCAGGCCGTGTTCCCAGCCGCCCTCGCTCTTCTTGACCCCGGTGGGGTACCACTCCCCGGCAGGGCCGTCGGCGCGCCCCTCGGGGTCGAGGCAGCCGACGGCCACCCCGTCGGGCCACGGGGCGCCGGACACAGTGTCGCCGTCCGGGCAGACCCAGCCCGGCTCGGCGACCGCGACGTTGGCGAGCAGCCAGATCACGGCGCGGCAGCCGCCTCCTCGTGCGACGACGCGGGCTCGGCCCGGACCACGAACGCGTCGACCGCGCCGAGCAGCGCGTCGGACTCGGACCCGGTCCAGCCGACCGCCTCCGGCCCGCCGAGCGTCCGCCACCACCCGAGCAGCTCGGGCTCGACCGGCAGCACCACCACCCGCTGCCAGTCCTCGAGCAGCAGCAGGGGGATCCCGGCCCGACCCTCGGGCGGGAGCTCGGCGAGGTACCACACCTCGCCCTTCCGGTCGTCGCGGCGCACCAGCAGCCGCCACAGACCGGACATCGACCCCGACAGCGTCTCGAGCGCGGGGTGCGCCGTCGTCTCGCGCCGCGTCGGGCCGCGCAGGACCCGGTGGACCTCCCACCCGCCGTCGAGCAGGGTCCGCGCCACGTCGATCACCGCCCCGGCGTGCGGGCCGGAGAACCGCTCGGTGACCGGCCCGCCGTCGACGAGCAGCGCCCGGGTCAACGGACCGTGCGCCGCGGTGCGGATCGCGAGGGTGGTCGCCTCAGGGATCGCCCGGCCGGGCTCGGTCGCCGCGTCGACCGCGCGCAGGACCGCGGCGGTGCGGGCGTCGTCGAGCGGGATCCGCTGGATCGCGCGCAGCGCCCGATCCGGACGACGGAACGTCCGCAGGACCTCGGTCAGCGCCGTCACGTCCGGCGGCTCGACCTGGAGCAGCTCGGCCAGCCGATCCGGCGGGGACGGGTGCGAGGATCCCAGCGCGGCGTCGACGTCTCCGCGGCCGTCAGCGCCCGTCCGCTCGGCCCGGGGAGCCCGCCCGGTGATCGACCCCCCGGTGATCGACCCCCCGGTGATCGACACAGTGCGCTCCGGACGGGGGATGGACGGCGCGGCCACCGTGTCGCCGAGCGCGGCGAGGAGCGCCTCGTCGTCGGCGTCGTGCTCGCGCACGGTCAACCCGGCGGTCGCGGCCGACGCCCGGAGGGCGGCGTTGCCGGATCCGGTCGCCAGCAGGACGGTCCGCGGGCACAGCGCCACCAGGCGCTCGGACAGCTCCTCGGCCTTGCCGTCCGGGTACGCGGTGGAGGCGTGGGGCGCCACCGCCATCATCCGCTCCTCGCCGTTCACCCGGAGCCGCAGCGTCCACAGCTTGCGGTCGTCCGGCTCACCGCGGGCGAGCACCCCGCGCCGCAGCCCGGTCGGGGTCGCGCCGACCGCGCCGGCGCGGATCATCAGCCGCAGCAGCCGCTCGAACGCCCACTCGTCGTACGGCTGGACCGCGACCGCGCCCGACGCGCGCAGATCCGCGATCGCCGAGGTGGTGAGCGGCGCCGAACCGGTGGCGAGCGCGGTGGCCGCGATCCCGACCAGCCACGGCGCCGGCGCGCCCGGGCCGCTCGACCCGACGTGCTGCCGGAGGGCGGTGCTGGCGAGCTCGTCGATCCGCTCGGGGTGATCGACCGCGAACTGCTCGATCGCGCGGATCTTCGCCATCCGCTTGTCCGGGACCGGGGCGCCGAGGAGCTGGCTCAGCGGATCCGTGCCGTCGGACGTCGAGCCCTGGCCGCCCGAACGCGTCGGGAGCCCGGCCGACCGCGCGAGCTCGGTCCGGACCGCCTCGATCCCCGGGCGCGGATCCTCGGCGCCGAGCGCCACCGACAGCTGGATGTACGCGCGCAGGACGGTGGCCCCGGCGCCCTTCGCGCCGTCGAGCAGCGCCAGGGCCTGGTTCCAGTCGCTGCGGGCGGCGGCCTTCCGCGCGTCGACCAGGGAGCCGCCGCGATCGTCGCGGGGTTCGGTCCGGGCCCGCTCCCCGAGCCGGTCGGCGTCCGGGCGGCGACGGTCGGACCGATCCGGGCGATCGCCGCGGTCCATCCGGTCCATCCGGCCCCCGTCCATCCGGCCCCCGTCCATCCGGTCGGAGCGGTCCCGACCGGTGCGGGCGACCCGCCCGTTCGCCGCGCGATCCGCGGTGATCCGGGGCGCGTGCTCGCCGAGGCTCGACAGGTAGCCGCGGGCCGCCTCGATCTCGTCGGACGACGCGGCCGGAGCGGTCTGGCACAGGGACAGGAGCTGCCGGGCCTCGCTCACCGCCCGGTCGCGATCGCCGAGCAGCGTGTGGATCTGGGAGATCGCGAACGTGGCGCGGCGCATCGCCGGCACGTCGCCGAGGTGCTGGGCCCGCCACCGAGCGGCTTCTGACAGCAGCTCCCGCCGCGCCGGCTCCGAGTCGGCGGCGGCGATGCGGTCGGCCCACATTTCGAACGGATGACTCATCGGTGGCTCCGGTTTGCGCGTCCCACGCGCGCTACGTTTCCTCGGCAACGGCCCCGCATGATACCCATACGCCTGCCCCAGGGGAGAGCGGCATGGGCGACGACGAGCGTTCGACCTCGGCCTCGACGAACCAGAATCCGGGTCCGCCGATCCCGGGCGAGCGGGGGATCGGAGGACTGGTACCCTTCGGACTCGATCGCGACAAGCCCCGGCACTTCCGGGAGGGGCTCGGGATCGTGTGGGAGAACCGGGACAACCTCGGGTACGCGTGGAGGATCCTCAACCACGGGGTCTGCGACGGTTGCTCGCTCGGACCGCGCGGGTTGCGCGACGACGTGCTCCCGGGACTCCACGTGTGCATGAGCCGCCTCGCGCTGCTGCGCCAGAACACGGTCGGCGCGTTCGATCCCCTCGCCCTGGCGGACATCACCCGGCTGCGCGCGATGTCGAACACCGCCCTCCGCGAGCTCGGCCGGGTGCCGTTCCCGTTCGTGTACCGCCCCGGGGATCCGGGGTTCCGCAGGATCGGCTGGCCCGAGGCGCTCGCGCTGGCGGGCGACGCCCTGCGCGGCACGCTCGACGGATCGCCCGGCGGCGCCGATCGGACCGCGTGGTTCGCGACCAGCAAGGGCATCACGAACGAGACCTACTATGCGTTCACGAAGGTCGCTCGCCTGCTCGGCACGAACAACGTCGACTTCTGCGCCCGCCTGTGCCACGCGGCCAGCGTGTCCGGCCTGTCGAAGACGATCGGGTACGGCGCGCCCACCTGCAGCCTGTCCGACCTGATCGCGTCGGACGTGATCGTGCTGTGGGGCACGAACCTCGCGAACAACCAGCCCGTGAGCGTGAAGTACCTCAAGGCCGCGAAGGATCGCGGCGCGCGGATCGTCGTCGTCAACACCGTCCGCGAGAAGGGCCTCGACACGTACTGGATCCCGTCGAACCTCGGCTCGGCGCTGTTCGGGACCAAGCTCGCCGACGACTTCGTCCAGATCAAGGCCGGCGGGGACGTCGCCCTCGCCAACGCCGTGCTGAAGCTGCTGATCCGGTGGGACGCGGTGGATCACCGGTTCATCGCCGAGCACACCGTCGGGTGGCAGTCGGTGGTCGACGCCCTCGCCGCCCAGGACCTCGACGCGCTGCTGGCCCTCGCCGGCGTCCGGTACAACGAGGCCGAGTGGCTGGCGAAGGTGATCGCGCGGTCGCGGTCGATGGTCAGCGTGTGGTCGATGGGGTTGACCCAGCACAAGTTCGGGACCCAGAACGTGATGGCCGTCGCGAACCTCCACCTCGCCCGCGGCGCGATCGGGCGGGTCGGGTGCGGCCTGCTGCCGATCCGCGGCCACTCCGGGGTCCAGGGCGGCGGCGAGTGCGGCGTGATGCCGGAGAAGTACCCCGGCGGGTTCGCGGTCAACGCCGAGAACGCCGAGCGGTTCGCCGGGTTGTGGGGCCACCCCGTCCCGTCCGGGCCCGGGCTGTCGACCGGCGAGATGGTCGAGGCGGCGCACGCCGGCGGGCTCGACTTCCTGTACAACCTCGGCGGGAACCTGTTCGCGACGATGCCGGACCCGGACCGGGTGACCGAGGCGTTCGGGCGGATCAAGTTCCGGATCCACCAGGACATCAACGTCAACACCAGCACCCTGCTCGAGCCCGCGGCGGGCGGGTTCGTGCTGCTGCTGCCGGCCGAGACCCGGTACGAGCAGCGCGGCGGCGGCACCAGCACCTCGACCGAGCGCCGGATCCGGTTCTCACCGGAGATCCCGGGGCACCCGGTGATCGGCGAATGCCGCCCGGAATACGAGATCCCCGCCCAGGTCGCGGTCGCCGCCCGGCCCGCGCTCGCCGAGGCGTTCCGGTGGCGCGACTCGGCGGACATCCGGACCGAGATGGGCCGGGTCATGCCGATCTACGCCGGGATCGAGGACCTGAAGCAGGAGGGCGACCACTTCCAGTGGGGCGGGGCGATGTTGTGCGCCGGCGGCACGTTCCCGAACCTCCCCGACGGCAAGGCCCGGTTCGCTCCGCTCGAGCCCCCGCACGCCGAGTGGGGCGAGGGCGCCTACGTCCTGACCAACCGCCGCGGCAAGCAGTTCAACAGCATGGTGTTCTCCGAGGTCGACGCGATCCACGGCGGCGCCCGGCGCGACGAGGTCGTGATCAGCGCCGCCGACGCCGCCCGCGAGGGCCTCCGCGACGGGGACCGGGTCCGGGTCCGCAACACCCGCGGGACGCTCGATCTGGTCGTTCGGACCGACGACATCAAGGACGGCCACCTCCAGGTGTACTGGCCGGAGTGCAACCCGCTGCTCCCGAACCACTGGGACCCGGTGTCGAAGGAGCCCGACTACAACACCCGGGTCGGGCTGGAGCGCCTCTGACCGGCCCGCCCGAGCGGGAGGCCGACGATCCGCGGACGGCGCGGCGGCGGGTCCGGGTCTGGCCGGACGGGGCCGAGACGGACGATCGGGTCGTCCGCGAGCAGCCGCTCGAGATCCGGGTCGAGGAGCGGGCGATCGCGGTCACGATGCGGACCCCCGGCGACGATCTCGACCTCGCGGCCGGGTTCCTGTGGACCGAGGGGATCGTCGACGGCGCCGACGACCTGACAGCGCTCGACCACCTCGCCGGCGACCCCGCGCAGAACACGGTCGTCGCCCGGGTCGCGGGCGGGGTCGAGGCCCACGCGGCCGAGATCGAGCGGGCGACCCGCGCGCTGTACGCGACGAGCGCGTGCGGGATCTGCGGGCTCGCGTCGCTCGACCGGATCCGCCTGCTCGCGCCCCCGCTCGGACCGCGGTGGGAGCCGGATCCGGCGGTCCTGTCGACCCTGACCGACCGCCTGCGCGACGCCCAGCCGACGTTCGCCGCGACCGGCGGGATCCACGGCGCGGCCCTCGTGACCCGCGACGGGGCGATCGAGGTCGTGCGGGAGGACGTGGGGCGTCACAACGCGGTGGACAAGGTGCTCGGGTCGCGGCTCCGGGCGGATCGGGTCCCGGTGGACGACCGGATCCTGGTCGTGAGCGGGCGGGCCGGGTTCGAGATCGTCCAGAAGGCGCGGATGGCCGGGGTGATCGTCGTGGCCTCGGTCGGTGCCGCGTCCGACCTCGCGATCGACCTCGCGGCCGACGCCGGGATGGTGCTGATCGGGTTCCTGCGCGCGGATCGCCACGTCCGGTACACCGCGTGATCGGGCGCCGGACGAGGCCTCGACGGTGGATCCTCGCGGCGGCGCTGGTCGCGGGCGCGTGCGACGGTCCTCGGAGCGACTCCGGGTCCACCCCGCCGGATCCGTCGGATTCGTCGACCGGGGCGACCGGGGCGACCGGCGACACCGGGACCGGCCCGCCCCCGCCGATCGCAGCGAGCTGCGCGATCCAGCCGGACAACGTGCTCCGGGCCGACTGCACCGTCACCGTCGACCCGCCGGGGCCGATCAGCCTGTCGTTCGCGCCCGCTGACGGCGCAGCTCCGGCGCGGGTGGTCACCGACGACGCGCCGGTCCCGACCCACACCGTCCACCTGTGGCGGATGCACGGCGACACGCCGTACGCGTTCACCGCGGTCGCGACCGCCACCGGCGCCACCGTCGACGGCGCGTTCGCCACCCCGCCGGTCCCGATCGAGGACCGCCCTGCCTTCACCGTCGTCGCCGGCGGCCCGTCCACCGCCACCGACGACCTGATGTTCCAGGTCGAATGCGACCAGTACCCGGAGGCGGTCGTGGTGGACCCGTCGGGCGAGCTCGTGTGGTACCAGCGCCTGACCGGCGACCTCGACGGGAGCCACGACGTCCTCGGCGTCTCGTTCACCGACGACCGCACGGTGGCCGCGGTGCTCGATCGCGGGCGGGTCCGGTCGTTCGACCTCGACGGCGCCCTGCGGGTCGACGCGGTGGTCGGCGAGGAGCCCGGGCTCGACCGGCTCGTCCACCACGACGTATACGGCCGCGACGGGCTGCTGTACGTGCTGAACGCCGATCTCGCGCCCGGGTACGGCGGCCCGTACGTGGTGGACGGGGTGTACGTGCTCGACCCGTCCGGGGCGGTGATCGGCAGCTGGTCGCTGGCGTCGGTGGTCGAGGTCACCGGCGGCGGGCCGATCGACCACGACTTGTACTGGGAGTCGGCGTTCCCCGGGGCGATCGACTGGTCGCACGCGAACAGCATCCAGGTCGACGAGGCGGGGGACTGGACCCTGTCGCTGTCGCACCTCCGGTCGATCGTCCGGGTCGACGGGCTGCGGTCCCCGACCCCCGGCGCGCTCAGGTGGATCCTCGGCGGCGACCCCACGAACGTGCTGCCGACCGACTTCGCGATCACCGACCCCGACGATCGCACCGACGACGAGACGTTCGCCCACCAGCACCACGCGGTGCCGCTCCCCGACGGGCGGATCCGGATGCTCGACAACGGGCTGTTCGGTCCGTCGCGGATCCTCGAGCTGCGCCCCGACGAGGCCACCGGCACCGCCGCGATCACCGGCGCGTGGTCGATCGGGGTCGACTGCGCGTACGAGGGCGCGGTGGTCGAGCTCGACAACGGCCACCTGCTCGCGACCTGCGCCCCCGACCGGACGATCCACGAGGTCGACCCGGTGACCGGCGCGGTCGTGCGGGTGGTCCGGGTCGGGTGCGCGCTCGGCGACGGCGACGCCGTGCTGGCGCGGGTGTTCCCCGTATCGTTGTAGGGTTCTGGGATCCGCCCGTCGGCCGGCGGCGGACAGGTCCAGGTGGCGTCCCGTCGCGGGTGGGCGGCGAACGGTGCTCCCGTCGGGGTCAGTCCTTGCTGCGGCTGCGGACCACGAACCGAATCCGGGCGATCCCGGCGTCCCCCGCCGAGGCCACCACCGGCTCGAGCACCGACCACGGGATCCGCCGGTCGCTCTCGACCACCACCTCCGGCTCGACCTCCTCCCCGGCCGCGTTCTCCTGGGCGTCCGCGAGGGCCGTCCGGAGGCGATCGGCGAGCTCCGGCAGCGCCCGGTCGACCACCGCGCCGTCCGCGTACGCCGGCACCCCGTCGCGCGACTCGAGCGGCACGATCGTCTCGCCGCGGACCGACACCGCCGTGAGGCTCACCACGACCGACACCGCGACCGCGATCGGATCCTGGCTCCGCGACGACGCCAGCTCGAGCGCGTCCTTCGGCTGCGACTGGAGCGGGTTCCGCCCGTACAGGTGGAGCAGGAAGATCAACAGGTTGATCATCATGTCGACCATCGCGGCGAGGGCGAGCTCGGTGCCCGGCATGTCGCGCCGCTTGGCCCGCATCTTCTTGAACGGGCTCTTCACCCGGCCCCCAGGACGATGTCGGGGAACAGGGCCCCCGCCTCGTCGGACGAGCCGCGCAGCGCGTCCATCGTCGCCGCCATCACCTCGAACGGGACGGTCTCGGCCGGGGCGAGCTCGACCGAGGCGGCGTCCGGGTTGGCGCCCTTCAGCTCGGCCGCGAGGGCGTGCAGCCCGACCGCGTCGTACGCCTCGGGGCTCTGGCACGGCGTGAGCTCGCACGCGAACGTCCGCGACTGCGGGGAGCCGCCGTCCTGCCAGCTCACCTGGTACCCGTCCGGCCCGATCGCGACCCGGAGCGACAGGCCGGGCAGATCGTCCGCCACCGGCTGGCCGAGGGCGGACGACAGCTCGGCGTACACCCCGAACTGCGCGTTGATCAGCAGGAGCTGGATCAGCAGCGACACCATGTCGAGCAGCGGGACGAGGTTGATCTCCGGCGGATCCGCCGTCATCCGGCGACGGGGGCGCGCCATCAGCCCTCCGCGCGCGCGTCGACCGTCGCCCCCGCGACCTCCGCCGGCGCCGACTCCGTGCCGAGGCGCGCGTTGCGGGCCCGGGCGAGCAGGACCAGCATCACCTTGGTGCCGTACCGCTCCACGTCGTCGAGGATCGCGTTCCCGCGCTGGACCAGGACCGAGTAGGCGATCAGCGTGGGGATCGCGACCGAGATCCCGCCCGCCGTGGTGTACATCGCCATCGCGATCCCGGCGGCCAGCATCGTCTGCTTGTCGTCGGGGTCCGCCTGGGCGACCGCGTCGAACGACCGGATCAACCCGACGATCGTCCCGAGCAACCCGAACAGCGTCACCACGTTGGCGAGCATCGCGAGGTACCCGACCCGCCGCTGGACCGCCGGGACCGCGTCGAGCGACGCCTGCTCGATCGCGAGCCCGAGGTCCTCGCGCGGGGCGTCGGCGTGGAGCAGCGCGGCCTTGACCACGTTCGCGAGCGGCGCCCGCGGGGCCGACCCGCAGTACCGGATCGCCTGGTCGATCTCGCCAGCGAGGATCCGCCGCTGGACCTCGCGGTAGAACGTCTCCGACGCAACGCTGGCCTGGAACACCAGGAAGAACAGCCGCTCGACCGAGATGACCACCGCGACGATCGCGCAGACCAGCACCGGGTACAAGAACAACGAGTGGTTGAGGATGTCGAACAGGCCCTTCACGCGCGCCCTCCGCGGCTCTGGTCGCCACTGCGCTGGTAACCCCGCTACGGCGCCGGGGCGGGGCCGATGGCGGTCGAGTTCCACATGTCGGCGGCGACCTTCCACTCCCCACCGACCTTCACCCACACGGTCACGTACTTGCCACGTTCCGTCAGCGTCGATCCGTCGGGCGCGTGGCCGGCGAAGTGGGTGGTCGTCCCGACCGACAGCGCCATGTCGCCGGCGGCCGAGATGTCGACCCGGGTGGTCTCCCAGCCGGAGTCGAACTCGGGCTCCCCGAACAGGGCGGTGAGGTACTCCCGGCGCGGACCGTCGCCCTGGACCATCGGGGCGTCCGGCGGCAGCGACAGCCCGTCCGGGGCGAAGAACGCCAGGACCCGCTCCACGTCGTGGTTCGCGACCGCCTCGGCCCAGCTCGCCTCGGCGGCCAGGACCGCGGCGCGCTCGGCCGCGACGTCGACCGCCGGCGCCGCGGCCACCACGACCCCGGCTCCAGCGGCGGGTGCCACCGGCGCATGCCCCACACACCCGAGCCCGATCAGACAGCCGACCGCGATCCACCGGTCCACCCGCACCTCCGCGCCGGACGGTATCACGCATGTCCTGGGTTGCAGCATGGTCACGGGACACCGTGCACGCGGGGTACCACGGACGTGCGACCCACCGCGCGATTGACGGACCGCCGGTTCCGCACGTATGAATCGACACGATCGCGCCGATCCGGCAGATCCTGCTCCCACACCCTGGCGAGGCGACGATGGGCGAACGACCGGAGGTCGGAGCGGAGCACCGGGCGCTGTACCGGACCGTGATCGACCGGGTCGACGCGGCGGACTGGGACGCTCTCCGCCGCCGGGTCGAGGCCGCGGATCGGCTCGGCCGCGCCGCCGCGACCGACCCCGTCGCGTGGGACGTCCAGCAGCTGGTCGAGTGGCGCCTCCACCGACGCGGGAGCTGCCGGCCGACCGACCCGGGCGACGTGCTGGTGCTGGACCGCCTGTACCGCCACACCGAGTCGCGCCTGCCGCCGGTCTCGCTGCCCCCGCTGGGCCCGCGCGCGTTCTGCGCCCGCCTCGCCGAGGACGTCCGGCGCGCCGCCCACCTCGACCCGTCGCCGATCGAGCGGCTCGCCGCCGCCACCGTGGCGGACTGGCGGTACCTCGTCCGGAACCTGCTCCCGGAGACGCTCGACTTCACCCGGTTGATCGCGCTCGCGTCGGTCCGGTTGCCCCACCGGTTCGCCCGGTCGATGTACGCCAACCTGTACGACGAGGCCGGACGCGGCGACTGGGCGGCCAACCACTATCGGCTGTTCGCCGACCTCGCCGGGTGGCTCGAGGTGCCGATCCCCGGGTTCGGTCTGGCCGACGACGACGACGACGAGCTGCTCGACTGGGCCGCCCCCGACGTGATCGGCGAGGCGAACGCGCACCGCCGCGCGGTGACCCACGACGCGCCGGGGTGGGCGCTCGGCTCGATGTTCGTGGTCGAGCACCTCGTCCCGTTCGACTTCGCGCCGCTGGTGACGAACCTGCGGGCCCTCGGGGTCCCGGAGCGCGCCCTCGCGTTCTTCGCGGTCCACGTCGACGTCGATCCGGGGCACGCCGACGACTGGATCGAGGTCGTCGAGGCGTACGCCACCACCCCGGACGAGCAGCGGATCGTGTACACGTCGGCCCTCGACGCCGCGCGGTGGTTCGCCCGCGGCTGGCTCGGGATGTGCGACGGGTGGGGCGCCTGGGTCCGGACCGGAGTCCCCCCTCACCTCCCGGCTCGCGCGCTGGCTGCGCCGTGATCCCCGTCACCCCGGAGCACCGATGACCTCGATCCCGACCGTCGGACACCACGTCCTGGTCGAGCTGTTCGACTGTGATCCGCTGCTCGTCGACGATCTCGCCGCGGTGCGCGACGCGCTGCTCGGCGCGGTGCGGGCGATCGGCACCGAGCCGCTGGCGGACGCGTTCCACCGGTTCGCTCCGCAAGGAGTGAGCGGCGTGGTGCTGATCGGCGAGTCGCACGTGTCGTGTCACACCTGGCCCGAGCGCGGGTACGTGGCGGCCGACATCTACACCTGCGGGCAGGTCCACCCGAGCGCCGCGGTCGAGCACCTCCGCCGCGCGTTCCGGGCCGGCCGGTGGCTGTCGGAGGACGTGGTCCGCGGGCTGGTCGAGTTCGCGCCGAAGACGTCGATCGACCGGACCCGCGCGCTCGTCGACGCGCGGTCGTTCCACACCCCGATGACCCGGACCGCGGACCGGCCGGATCCCGGGGCTCGGGCCCACATCCTGCGGACCCACGGGGTGGTCGACGTGACCGGGATCGTGTCCGACGACACGTTCGCCCGGGTCCGGGCCGAGGTCCTGCGCCTGCTCGACGCCCACGCCGAGCGCCGCGACCTCCACCTCGCCACGACCGGGAACACCCCGCGGTACCTGTCGGTCGTGCGGAGTGAGAACATCGGGACGAGCCCGCTGATCCGCGAGCTGTACGCGAGCCCCGCGCTGACCGGCCCGCTCGAGGCGATCACCGGAGAGCCGCTGTGCCCGTGCCCGAAGGAGGACGAGGAGTTCCTGATCACGAAGCACCATTGCCGCGGTGACACCCACGGGTGGCACTGGGGTGACTACCGGTACGCGCTGATCTGGATCGTGGAGGCGCCGCCGCTCGCCGCGGGTGGCCTGCTCCAGTGCGTGCCGTTCACCCGGTGGGACAAGCGGGACCCCCGGATCCTCGACAAGTTCACCGAAGGCCCGATCTCCACGTACTACTTCCGGACCGGCCAGATCTACCTGCTCCGGACCGACACCACCCTCCACCGGACGGTTCCGTTGACCGAAGACACGACCCGGATCATCCTGAACATGACGTGGGGTTCGGCCGAAGACCTCGGGCGGCCGCTCGAGGGCGACGATCGGTGGTGGGAAGACCAGCACGTCACCGACGCGGTGCGGGTCGGCGATGCCGGCTGAGCCGCGGTGCCTGTACCACGAGCACCTCGAGAACGGCCAGCAGCGCGTGTTCGCCGTCGACGAGGTGGTGGTTTCGACCACGACCCGGCTCGGTCAGCGGGTCGAGATCGTCGGGCTGCGGGGCTACGGCCGGACGCTGTTCATCGACGGGGTCCGCCAGAGCAGCGCCGCCGACGAGTTCGTGTACCACGAGATGCTGGTCCACCCGGCGCTGTTCGCGGTCGAGCCCCGGACCGTGTTGATCGGCGGCGGCGGGGAGGGCGCGACGGCGCGCGAGGTCCTCCGGCACCGCGCCGTCGAGCGGGCGGTGATGGTCGATCTCGACCCGGAGCTCGTCGGGCTGTGCCGGACCCACCTGCCGGCGTTCGGCGCGGGCGCGCTCGACGATCCGCGCCTGACCCTGATCCACGACGACCTCCGCGGGTACCTCGAGCGGACCGACCTCCGGTTCGACGCGATCGTGCTCGACGTGCCCGAGTGGGACGGGAGTCCCGAGCTCGCGCGGCTGTACGACCCGGCGTTCTACGCGACGTGCGCGGCCCGGTTGGCGCCGGGCGGCGTGGTGATCGGCCAGATCGGGCCGGTCCACCCGACCCGGGCCGAGGCGTTCGTCCCGTTCGCGCGCGCCCGGAAGGCGGCGTTCCCCCACGTGTCGTTCACCGTGGTGCCCGAGCTCGGGTGGGTGTTCGGTCTCGCGTCGCCGTGGCCGCTGCGGGCGCCGGACGAGGACCGGTGGGCCGAGCGGCTGACCACGCCGACCCGGTACTACACGCCGGCGGTCCACCGCCAGCTCACGCTCCTGCCGCCGTACCTCGCCGACGCGGTCAGCGGACCGTGAACACCGCGCTCGTCACCGTGCGGATCTCGCCCGACGCGAGCGGGAGCGCGGCGGACAGCCGGTAGTCGCCGGCGAGGGTCGGTCCGGCGCCCGGGACCGCGTGGTGGACCGGCAGGTGGAACGCCCACTGGAACGCCCGCGACGGGGCGTCCGGCGCGTCGCGGTACGTCGGATCGGTCGCGAGCTCGAGCCAGAACGCAGGGCCGTCGCTCGTGATCGGGAGGCCGTTCGGACGGAGCACCGGGGCGCCGTCTGCGGTCTCGAGGGTGACGATCGGCGCGCCGAACCACGGATCGTCGCCGTTGACCACCCACACGACCTCGTCGGCGCCGGTGACCTCGGCCGCGACCTCGGTCACCACCGCGCCCGGCTCGACCGCGGTCGGCGCCCGGTACGGGTCGAACGTCCCCACGTCGAACGGCTCGATCGGCGGCGGCTCCGAGCCCGGCGCGGCGTCCCCATGGGCCCAGCCCCACGCGTCGACCACCCGATCCGCGAGGTACTGGCCCTGCTTCGGGCCCCACAGCGACCCGCTGGCCTCGTACCCGCCCTGCCACCAGTCGTCCTCGAGGATGCTGTACCCCGAGTAGTCCTGCGCGTAGCCGAAGAACACCACGTCCCCCGCGCCGTTCGCGTGGAGCCGGTCGAGGATCTGCTCGGCGAGGACGGTGCCCGGCTCCCCCGGGAACGTCACGAAGTCGACCGGGCCGAGGTGACCGGCGGTGATCTCGGTCCGATCCGGCGCCGGATAGTCCGCGCTGAACGGCAGGCAGCCCTGATCGAGGTCGTCGATCGTCGTCGCGGGGTCGCAGTCCGACGCGGTCGGCGACGAGCAGTACACCCCGCCGTACGGGAACGGGAACGCGCCGTCCGGGTAGCCGAGGGCCTCGCGGTCGAGGTCGACCCGGTAGGTCCGCGACAGGATGTCCGGCGTGTCGGTCCACGCGAGGTCCGGCAGGGTGGCCTCGACCGCGTCGGCGACGACCGATCCGACGGCCTCGAACCGGTCGTACCCGTTCGGCTGGACCGCGCCGGGCTCGAGGGTGAGCACGCCGTCCCCGACCGGGTCGTCCGGGGACATGTCGGCGCCCCACGCGTTGAACTGCGCGACCACCACCGGGTGGTCGAACCGATCCTCGATCGCGTGCTCGATCCCGCCGGACACGTCGGCCGACAGCGTGAGCTCCTCGATCCCGAGGATCGTGCCGTGGACGGCGTACGCGAGCGCGAGCCCGACGAGCTCGCCCTCCTGCTCGACCGCCAGGATCGGCATCGTGCCGTTCTCGTGGGTCTGGCCGTCTTCGCACCGCCGGTCGTCGTGCCCGTCGTCGGTGTAGCCGAACCCGGTGCCGAGCCGCCCGGGACGCAGGTCCGCCAGCGCCTGCTCGACCGCGTCGGCCATCGCGTCGACCATCCCGGCGTAGAACTCTGGGAAGAACCGGTCGGCGATCAGCTCGAACGGGCCCTCACCGTCGATCACCCGCCCCGGGCCGGAGTGGGTGTGGGTCGCGCCGATGATCAGCGCGTCGTCGAGGTCGCGGCCGAGGCGCTGCTGGAGCTCGAGCACCACCGCCCGCCGGAGCTGCTGGAACACCCCGACCGTGTCCGACCGGAGCAGCACCACCTCGAACCCGGGCCCGCGCGAGATCGCGATCGCCTCGAACCGCGGGTGATCGTGGATCCGCTTCGTGCCCGGGTAGATCTCGGCGAACGGCGTGGGGTCCGCGGTGATCCCGAACCCGCCGTACCCGACCGTGCCGATCCCGAGCGGCACCGGCATCCGGACCTCGGCGACCCCGACCCGCAGCTCCCCGGGCTCGGGCGCCTCCGCGAGAGGAGCGTCCGGCGTGCATGCGGCGAGCAGGGGCCAGATCCACGGAGCCATCGGTTCCTCCGTCACCCTCCGGGGAGCGACCCCGCGACATACCTCGATTCGTCACGCTGTGCGAGGCGCGGGTTGCGGGCGCCTGCTTCGTGTTATCTGCGGTCGCCGACCCACGGAGCTTCGCTGGTGCACGCCCTCCTCGTCCTCGCGTCCCTCACCTCCGAGTCCCGTGCTGCCGAGGTCCAGTTCGAAGGCTTCTATCGGGCGCGGTTCCGCGCGTTCGACACGCTGTCGCTGTCCCGGGACAACGCGCTGGGCGAGGGGCTCGCCGCGTACGCCCAGCACCGGCTGTGGCTCGAGCCGAAGTTCCTGATCAGCGACAAGGTCGGCATGTACGTCCAGATCCGCGCCCTGGACGGCGTCCCGTGGGGGTTCCAGCCCGGCGCGTACGACGCGTTCGTGACCCCGCAGCCGAACCTGTTCGAGTACGACCTCGACGCGCCCACCTCGTCGACCGACGAGACCGCGACCCTGCTCGACATCACGCTGTGGCGCGCGTGGGGCGAGGTCTACACCCCGATCGGCCACTTCTCGTTCGGGCGGATGGCGCTGCACTGGGGCTCGGGCATCTGGCTGAACGACGGCCTGTCGGTCGAGCCGATGTTCGCCGACTACGGCGACACCACCGACCGGGTGATGTGGGAGCAGCTGATCCAGGATCAGTTCTACCTGCGCGCCACGATCGACGTGCCGACCGAGCGGTACCTCGGCGAGAATGACGACACCACCGCGTTCGGCCTGGCCACCGCGTACAAGACCGAAGACCTCACGGCCGGGATCCTGCTCCAGCTCGATCACACCGGCGCGCGGCAGAACCTCGGGTCGCTGAACGTGTTCACCGCCGACCTCGCCGGCGACGCGGTCCTCGGCAAGCTGAACGCGTCGGCCGAGGTGGTCGGCCAGTTCGGCGGCGGCGACCTCGACGGCGGGATCAACGCGGCGAACATCACCGCCCTCGGCGGGGTCCTCGAGGCCGGGCTCGACCTCGACCCGTGGAAGGTCGCGGTCCAGGGGGGGCTCGCCACCGGCGACGGCGTCCCGAACGACCTGAACCTCCGCACGTTCACGTTCGATCGCGACTTCTCGGTCGGGATGTTCCTGTTCGAGCAGCCGATGCCGATCCTCGCGACGACCGCGGCCGCCGCGAACGACACGAACGGCGCCCGGGACTACTCGGCGGCGCTGAGCGGCACCGCGGTGTCGAACGCGCTGTTCCTCAAGCCGCACGTGTCGCGCGAGCTGGTGGACGGCCTGACGGTCGACCTCGCCTGGCTGACGGCCCGCGCGGCGAAGCTCCCCCCGACCGCGCTCGGCGAGCAGCTCCGCGGCTACGGGCACGAGTTCCAGCTCGGCGTGGGCTACACCGGGATCGAGCACTTCCTGTTCGACGCGCGGCTCGGCGCGTTCCTGCCGGGTTCGGTGTACTCCGTGGCCGAGATCGGCCAGGTCACCGAATACCGCGACGCGGCGTTCGGGTTCCAGCTCGGCGGTCGCGTCGACTTCTGACGACCGAGCCGAGCCGCAGACCCGTGGATAGGTGAGGTTCATGCCTCACCTCGGGACGGGACGGATCCTGCACTTCCGACCGCGGACCGAGGGGTCGTCGCTCGCTCGGGAGGCGGGGTGGCGCACCCCGTTCGTGCGTGTGTTCGTGTGGACGGCCGCCCGACCCCCGTCGGCGGGCGAGCCCGCGCCTACGGGGCCTTCGCCCGGATCGTGACCGTCTGGCCGGGGCCGAACGTGTGGCGCTCGGTCAGGGCGAGCCCGAGCTGCGGGTTCTCGACCCGGACCTCGTGGGCGCCGCCGGCCACCACCACGTCCTTGAACGGGGCGGACTTCCCGAGCTTCACCCCGTCGACGTACACGGTGGCCCACCCGCCGCCGACCATCATCACCGACAGGCGGCTCGGCTCGGCCGCGGCCGGCGCGGGATCCGGCACCGGCGCTGCCCGCTTCACGCCCTTCGACGGGGTGGGTGCTGCGACCACCGGCTTCGGCGCGACCGGTTCCGGGACCGGCTCGAGCTTCTTCGCGACCTTCACCAGCTTGTTCGCCTCGACCTTCACGGTCTCGTCGACCGGGACGAACCCCTCGGCCTCGAGCCGCACGTGGTGCTCGCCCTCGGCCAGCCCATCGAGGGTCAGGGTGGACGCGACGCCCTTCTCGACGCCGTCGAGCAGGATCTTCGCCTCCGGGAACACGATCACGTCGATCCCGGTGGGCCCCGCGACCACGGTCTGGGTGGGCAGCTGCGGGTTCGTGGCCATCGTCGGGCCGTACTTCGCGATCCCGACCAGCAGGACCACCAGCGCCACCCCGAACAGCAGCAGCATCCCGAGGCCGATCGCCGCGATCCACGGGACCACGAACTGGACCGCGGTCTGGGTGACCTGGGACATCGTGACCTCGGACGGGCTGTGCTCCCAGTCCATGGTCGACAGCCGGTCGCGGAGCTGCACCGCCAGCGCGTTGCCGGACTCGAGCCGCTGCCGCTCCTCGGCCATCTCCTCCGCGAACAGCTGGTGGAGGTACTCGCGGAACTCGCGCCGGAGCGTGTCCGCCGTCTCCGGGAACAGGAACTCCCGCAGGTCGTCGCTCATCACCTGCGCCGACGGGTACCGGTCCGCCGGGTCCTTCGCGAGCGCCTTCATGCAGATCTGCTCGATCCGCTCGGACAGCTCGAGCTTCAGCTTCCGCGGGGACTCGATCTCGCCGTCGCGGATCTTCTTCAGCGTGGCGATCTCGCTGTCCGTCTTGAACAGCCGCCGGCCGGTCAGCATCTCGTGCAGGATGATCCCGAGGCTGAACAGATCCGACCGGAAGTCGATCTCCTTGCCCTGGGCCTGCTCGGGGCTCATGTACTCGAACTTGCCCTTCAGCATCCCGTCGCGGGTCTGGTAGGCGTTGCCCTCGGCCTTGGCGATCCCGAAGTCGGCGACCTTGACCTCGCCCTCGTACGACACGAGCACGTTCGACGGCGAGATGTCGCGGTGGACGATCCCGTACGGGTTGCCGTTCAGGTCGGCCTTGGTGTGCGCGTAGTGGAGGCCCTTGCAGACCTCGTGGGCGATGAACGCACAGTACTTCTCGGGGAGGTAGTCCTTGCGCCGGGCGAGCTTCTTCAGGATGTTGCGCGCGTCCTTGCCGTCGACGCACTCCATCGCGATGAAGTAGTTCTCGAGGATCTTGCCGAAGTCGTAGACCCGGACGATGTTCGGGTGCTGGAGCGCGACCGAAACCCGGGCCTCGTCGACGAACATCCCGACGAAGTCCTGGTTCTCTCCGATGTGCGGCAGGATCCGCTTGATGACGAGCAGGTTCTCGAACCCGCCGTGCGAGAACGTCTTCGCCTTGAAGATCTCGGCCATCCCGCCGGTCGCGATCTTGTCGACCAGGAAGTACTTGCCGAAGCTCTGCGGTACGAACGGCTGCTGCTGCGTGGACACGGGTGGGACATCCCGGCTGCGGGAGAACAATCGTCGTAGAGCGTACGGGATCGGCCGCGCTGTGGTCAAGGCAGTGTGGTCAAGGCAGTGTGGTCAAGGCAGTGGTCAAGGCAGCGTGGTCACTGTGACCCGCCGTCGCCCCAGTAGTCCGCGAGGTCCTCGCACGCCCACTGGGTGCGGATCACCTCGAGGTCCCCGAAGTCCTGACAGGCGTTCAGGTCGTCCTTTTCGAGGTCCTGGGACTGCCGCTCGATGCAGGCGTCGATCTCGGCGTCCGAAACGGACTGGCCGCACTCCTCGGCGTAGTCGGCCATGTGCACGCAGACCTGCTGGCAGGCGTTGCGACAGCCGCCGAGGCCCGCGATCCCGATCATGACGAATCCGAGGCCGCGCATCCTTCCTCCGCGGCGCACCTTACCTCGATCCGCCCGTCACCGCAGCAACAGCGCCGCCGCCGCCGCCACCGCCGCCATCATCGCGAGCATCGTGGCCGCGATCAGCCACAACGCGACGAACCGCAGATCGACCGTGACCCGGCGGTGCCGCGTGCCGTCGAGCGGGAGCTCGGGGTACTCGTCCTCGTCCTCGTCGTCGTCCAGCAACGGAACGGCGTGCCGGCGGTCGGTGTCTTCCTCGGCCGGGCTCCGGCGCTTGGGCAGGCCGCTCCTGAGCGCGCCGATCGGGAACGCCGCGGTGGGGTCCTCGAGGTCACGGAGCCCGCGGGGGGGCGGCTTGTGGGGGTCCGACATTCAACCGATCCCGAGTACCTGTCGCAAGGAGTATCTCCCGGCGGGCCGCGACGCGAGCCATCGGGCCGCGACCACCGACCCCGACGCGACCGTGTCGCGCGACGACGCCGCGTGGGACAGCGCCAGCCGCTCGCCCTCCGCCAACAG
>JBEBJW010000011.1:0-20342 GCA_040079715.1 Myxococcota bacterium
CCGCCTTGCCGACGACGAACCCGCCTCCCCGCCCGCCCGGACCGCTGATCGGGACCTCGAGCGCCCGCCGATCGGCGAGCGGGACCCGCGCCGCACCGGTCAGCGGCGCGCCGGCGTCGATCGGCAGGGTCGCCCGGATTCGGATCTTCCCGCTCGGCCCTTCCGGAATCGGGCAGACCACGACCCACGCCCCGCCCGCGGCGCAGTCCAGCCGGTCGACCACCGTCCCGTCGACCGCGAACGTGCACGGGGCGCCAGGGTCAGTGCTGACTGGATCTGCGGCGAACGCGACGGCGAACGCGGCGGCGAACGCGGCGGCGAACCACCACATCACGCCGTTCCGGACATCGGCGACAGATCCCACACCGCGAGCAGCGCGTAGCCCGCGGCCTCCCCGAGGGTGGCGGCGACCCAGCCCTGGATCCCCTCCCCGCCGAGCTCGACCGCGACGATCCACTCGCCGTCCTGGCGGACCACGTCGGTCAGCGCGCCGTGCTCCGCCAGCACCCCGAGCAGCACCCCGGCCGTGGCGAGGTCGGCGAGATCCGGCGGGGACTCGCCGTCCCACAGGTCGAGCTCGACCACCCGCAGCCCGCGGCGATCGCGCATCCCCTCGCGCCACTGCCACCGCGGGTGGCGGTGGAGATCCTCGGCGAGATCGGTCACGGCAACCTCCAGGCGCGCTCGACCAGGAACGCCACCAACCGATCGTAACGCCACGGATCGAGCGACTCGCTGCCGTCTGCGGCGTCGGCCGGCAGCCCGAGCTCGACGCACATCTCGCGCGCGCACCGCATCCGGCTCGTCCGGCCCGTCGGGAATCGCAGGCCGACCACCACCGCCGATCCGGGCTCGGTCAGCGAGATCAGCTCCTCGATGCTGCCGTCGCTCTCGACCTGGCAGAACGCGGTCCGTCGACCGGCGGTCGCCCGCGCCTTGGCGAGCTCGAGCAGCAGGATCACCGCGCCGGCGCGGTTCCGCAGCCAGACCGGCCCGTCCACGACCAGGGACGTGGCGTCGACCAGCCCCTCGTGCCAGACCCCGCTGCGGACCCGGTCGAGCAGCGCGTGCTCCAGCCGGTTCCGGTCGAGGTCGACCCGATCGGCGCCGCACAGGACCCGCGCGACGGTCGACTTGCCGACGCCGTGGGGGCCGAGCACGAACAGCACGTTGCGCTGGCGCAGCAGCCGCGGCAACGGCTTGCGCCCCATGAACTCGCTGCTCGTCCCGGTGAGCAGCGCGGGAGCCAGGAACGAGCCGGTGTCCTCCATCTCGGTTCGGTCCTTCACGGCATGCGCCGCGCGTGGGTCCGGATGAACGACACGATCGACGGCATCGGGGTTCCGGGCGGGAAGATCTCCGCCACCCCCTGCGCGCGGAGCGCGGCGGCATCAGCGTCCGGGATGATGCCCCCGGCGATCACCAGGACGTCACCGAGGCCCTCGGTCCGCAGACCGGCGACCACCTCGGGCACGAGCCGCATGTGGGCGCCGGACAGGATCGACAGCCCGACGACCTGCACGTCCTCCTCGAGCGCGGTGCGGACGATCGACTCGGGGGTCTGGTGGAGCCCCGAATAGATCACCTCCATCCCCGCGTCCCGCAGGCCACGCGCGACGACCTTCGCGCCGCGATCGTGGCCGTCGAGGCCGGGCTTCGCGATCAACACCCGGAGGCGCGGCGCGTCCGGGTCCGCCGCCGTCCGGTCCTGCTCGGTGTCCATCCGGTCACCGACCGTCGGGGACGAGCACGTTCTTCGCGATCACCAGCCGCTGGATCTCGGACGTCCCCTCGTACAACGTGGTGATCCGGGCGTCGCGGTACAGCCGCTCGACCTCGTACTCCTGGCTGTAGCCGTACCCGCCGAACACCTGGAGCGCCTCGTACGCGCAGAAGTTCGCGGTCTCGGACGCCGCGAGCTTCGCCATCGAGCACTCCGCGGTCGCCCGCTCGCCGCGTCCCTTCAGCGCCGCCGCCCGCCAGGTCAGCAGCCGGGCCGACTCGATCCGGACCTTCATGTCCGCGATCTTCCATTGGATCGCCTGGTGATCGGCGATCGGCTTGCCGAACGTGCGCCGCTCCTTCGCGTAGTCGACCGCGAGATCGAGGCACCGCTGGGCGATCCCGAGCGCCTGGGCGGCGATCCCGATCCGGCCGCCGTCGAGGGTCGCCATCGCCACCCGGAACCCGTCGCGCTCCTGGTGCAGCAGGTTCTCGGGCGGGACGTGCAGGTCGGTGAACACGAGCTCGGAGGTGGACGAGCAGCGGATCCCGAGCTTCTCCTCGACCTTGCCGACCGCGTACCCGGGCCACTCCGCCTCGACGATGAACGCGCACACGGCCCGGTGCTTGGCCTCGGTGTCGAGCGACGCGTAGGTCACGCAGGTGCCGGCCTGCGGCCCGTTGGTGATCCACATCTTGGTGCCGTTCAGGCGGTACCCGGAGTCGGTCTTCTCGACCCGGGTCTTCTGGGCGCCCGCGTCTGAGCCGGCCTGCGGCTCGGTCAGCGCGTAGCAGCCGATCCGCTCCCCCGACGCCAGCGCCGGCAGGTACCGCCGCTTCTGCGCGTCGGTCCCGAACGTGAGGATCGGCCAGGACGCGAGGCTGTTCTGGACCGACACGATCACGCCGAGGCCGGCGTCGGCGTACGACAGCTCCTCGATCGCCAGCACGTAGCCGAGCACGTCGAGGCCGGCGCCGCCGTAGTCCTGGGGGATGATCATGCCGAGCAGGCCGAGCTCGCCGAGCTGCCGGACGAGGTCCGCCGGGAACACGTGGGTCCGGTCCCGCTCGGCGGCCCCGGGGAGGACTTCGTTGCGGGCGAACTCGCGGGCCATCGCGCGCACCGCTGCGTGGTCTTCGGACAACTCGAACACGACGGTCCTCCTGGCTTCGATCGGGAGGTCGCCGGCTCGCACGAGGTGCCGGGCGGCGCCGATTCGTGACCCGGCCGCGTCACCCGACCGGGGCTCAGTCTTCTAACGCACGGGACCCGCCCGTCACCGTCCGCCGAACACCGGCTGCCTGCCTTCGACGAATGCGGCCATTCCCTCTCTCTGATCGGCCGTCGCGAAGCACAACCCGAACAGGGTCCGCTCGGCGGCCTGGGCCGAAGCGAGGGCGCTGTCTGCGTTCTCGTGGATCGCCCGCTTGCACAGGCGGAGCGCCACCGGGCCGAGCTTGGCGATCTCCGCCCCGATCGCGAGGGCGGCCTCCACCACGTCACCTTCGACCACCCGCGAGCACAGGCCCATCCGGAGCGCCTCTTCGGCCCCGATCACCCGCGCGGTCAGGCACAGATCGAGCGCGGCCGACCACCCGACCCGCCGGACCAGCCGCTGAGTGCCGCCGAACCCGGGGATCACCCCCAGCTTGACCTCGGGCTGGCCGAACTTCGCCTTCTGCGCCGCGATCACGAGGTCGCACGCCATCGCGAGCTCGCACCCGCCACCGAGCGCGAACCCGTTCACCGCGGCGATCACCGGCACCGGCAGCGCGCTCAGCCGATCGAGGATCCGCTGGCCGCGCCCCGCGAACTGCTCCGCCTCGGCCGCGGACAGGTTCTGCATCGCCGCGATGTCGGCGCCCGCCACGAACGCCTTCTCTCCGGCGCCGGTCAGCACCACCGCCCGCAGCTCCCGGTCCCCCGCCAGCGCGTCGATCGCGGCGTCGAGGCCGTCGAGCACGCTCTGGTCGATCGCGTTGAGCTTCGCCGGCCGGTCGATCACGACCAGCTCGATCACCCCGCGCCGCTCGCGCCGGACGCTCACCGCGCACCGCCGTCGTACCGGTAGAACCCGCGGCCGGACTTCTTCCCGAGCCAGCCCGCCTCGACGTACTTGCGGAGCAGCGGGCACGGGCGGTACTTCGGGTCGCCGAGGCCGTCCTGGAGGACCTCGAGGATCGCGAGACAGGTGTCGAGCCCGATGAAGTCGGCGAGGGTCAACGGGCCCATCGGGACGTTGGTGCCGAGCTTCATCGCGGTGTCGATGTCTTCGACCGTGCCGATGCCCTCGTACAGCGCGAACACCGCCTCGTTGACGTACGGCATCAGGATCCGGTTCACGACGAACCCGGGCATGTCGCGTGCTTCGACCGTGGTCTTGCCCATCTTGACCGCAGCGGCTCGGATCGCGGCGAACGTCTCGTCCGAGGTGGCGAGGCCGCGGATCAGCTCGACGAGCTGCATCACCGGGACCGGGTTCATGAAGTGCATCCCGACGACCTTGTCCGGCCGATCGGTGTGGGCCGCGATCGCGGTGATCGAGATCGACGACGTGTTGGTCGCGAGCAGCGTCCGGGCGGAGGTCGCCTTCGCGAGGCCCTCGAAGATCCGGTACTTCAGGTCGACGTTCTCGGTCGCGGCCTCGATCGCGAGGTCGACGTCGGCGAACGGGGCGAGGTCGGCGACGCCGGTGATCCGGGCCCGGGCGGCCGCGGCGTCGGCGGCGGCGAGCTTGCCCTTCTCGACCATCCGACCGAGGTTCTTCTCGATCGTGGCCAGCCCCTTCTGCAGCGCGCCGGCGTTCACGTCCTGCAGCACGACCGCGTAGCCGGCTGCGGCCGCGACCTGCGCGATGCCGTTGCCCATCTGTCCGGCGCCCACGACGCCGATCCGCGTGATGTCCATTCCAGTCCCCCGGGCGAGGTCACCCTGCTAACCCGCGGGCGCCGCGCCACCCCGGGGATCGTGCGACGGCCCTGGGAACGGGATACCGACGCGCCCGGAGGTCGGAGCTTGCGGTTGCTGCGGGTCGGAGCCGTCGTCGGGCTCGTCGGATGCATCGAGGACACGGCACGCGGACCGGACCTCGGGGCGTGCGCGGTCCTCCCGGACGGGGTGTACGGGTACGGCGAGGCCGGGATCGGGTCGTGCCTCGCGGGGCCGGCGGATCTGTCGTTCTTCCAGCAAGACGGCGGCACGTTCCTCGCCGTCACCAACGCGGACCCGTTCCGCGAGTTCCGGTCCGGCAGCGTGCTGGTGATCGATTGGGACGCGCTCGTGACCCAGCTCGGCGTCGATCCGCCGGACGAGATCCCGATGGACCAGGTCGAGGCCCACACCCTCGAGCTGTTCGACGACGACGACGGAGACGGCATCGGCGACAACCCGTTCCTCGGCGGGTTCGGGTATCTCCCCCAGCACCAGGCTGCCGTCGTCACCTCGCGCCTGACCGAGAACGGCGTGCTCCGCGCCGGGGTCGACGACCTGTACGTGCTCGACATGGTCGGGATGGAGCTGCGCGAGGGCATCACCGTCGACAGCCAGGTCACCCTCGAGGACGACCCGTTCCCGGTGATCGTCGACGACGCGACCGAGCGGGTGTACGTCGGCAACCTCACGGACCACTCGATCTCGGTGCTGACGTCCGCGGTCCTCGATCCGCCGGCTCCGGCCGGGGTGGTCCACGAGGTCGACGTGGCGCCCGGCCCCACCACCACCGAGGTCGCGCTGAACGACGCCGACGCCTCCGGCAGCTACGCCGAGGTCAGCCGGCTCGAGGTCGAGGACGGTGAGCTCGTCACCGAAGACCAGTGGACCCTGACGTTCATCGAGGGCACGGTCCGCGCGTGGGTCCCGACCCCGCTGACCGACGAGCCGTCGTCGTTCGACGGGGTGGTCCGGTACGAGTCGGCCACCGGCGCCTCGTTCACCGCGTCGCCGTTCGGGTTCGAGCTCGGGCTCGGCGAGGTGACCGACCCGTTCGTCGAGCTCGATCCCTACGCGCTCCCGGCGATGTGGTACGCGCAGTCCGACGGCGACATCCACCGAGCGGCCGCCACCTACTACGGCGGCGAGTGGACCGCCGATCCGGACCCGGTGTTCGTCGGCGGGATCCTCGGCTCCCCGTCGGTCGCGCCGCTCACCGGGCTCGTCGGGCTGTACGCGGACCGGCGGGACGCGGTGGGCGACCCGGCGTCGATCGTGCTCGCCACGTCGGCGGACGCTGTCACGTTCGACGACGAGGGCCCGGTGCTCGTACCGCCGGTCGGCCAGTCGTACGAGGATCCGTTCGTCGTGTTCGACCAGATCGCCGGCCGGTACCGGATGTGGCTGTCGGTCCGGACCGAGTCCGCGACCGGCGACACGTTCGAGATCGCGCTGACCGAGAGCGACGACGGGCGGCTGTGGTCGACCCCGATCACCGTGATCCCGTCGACCGACGGCTCGGCCGCGGCGCCGACGGTGGCGGTGCTCGAGGGCCGGTACGGCCTGTGGTACGCGCGGTCGAACGGGGCCGGGTGGGACCACGTGTTCGCCTGGAGCTACGACGGGCGCGACTGGCGCGACGCCGCGGTCGCGATCCCGGCGATCGCCGGCGCCGAGTTCGACCCGCTGAATCCCTCGCGGATCGCGATCCAGTCGGCGCCGGTCGGCGGGTGGCGGCTCGAGGGGATCGAGCAGGGCGGCGTGACGCCGTACGTGTTGACCGCCGGCAGCGGCGCGATCTCGCTCGAGGGCGCCAACATCGAGCTCGCGAGCGGTCACGAGGTCGAGAACAACGTCGTCGGCCAGCTCCGGGCCGATCAGGCGCTGATCCCGGGGTCCGCGGTCACCGTCACCGACGGGCGGAAGCTGTTGTTCGGCACGAGCCGCGGATCCGGCGGGCGGAACCGGATCGTGGCGCTGGAGCCGGTCGACGGCGCCGAGCCGTTCCGGCTGGCGATCGACCCCGAATCGCTCGACGCGATGCTCGGGATCGCCCCGTCGCAGAGCGCCTCCGACCCGGTGGTGGTCGCGGACCCGGCGGGCGGGTTCACGATGTTCTTCACGCTGACCACCGCGACGGACGCGCGGATCGTGCGGTCGTCGTCGACCGACGGGCTCGCGTGGACCGAGACGAACGGCGCGCCGGTCCTCCCGGAAGACGAGACCACGTTCGACGCCACGATCCAGCAGGCCCACTCGATCGAGGTGCTCGACGACGGCGGGTACCGGCTGTGGTACGCCGGGAGCGACGGTTCCACCTACCGGATCGGTTCGGCGCGGGCCGACGATCCGAGCGGCGCGTTCACCCGCGATTTCGGCGCGACGACCGAGTGGCGGTTCGGCACCGGGCTGCCGGGCGGGTTCGACGACAGCTCGGTCTCCGACCCGATGGTGGTCCGGATCGACGGCGTGACCCACCTGTACTACGCCGGCAACGACGGGGAGCAGCTCGCGCTCGGCCACGCGGTGGTCGAGGAGGACGGGACGATCACCCGGCGGACCGACCCCGCGTCGGACCTGCCGGTCGCGTCGATGGTCGGCCGGATCCGCACGTTCTCGGCGGTCGGGGTCGACGCCCCGGTCCTGTGGTCGGACGACGGCGAGCGGCTCGAGCTCCTGTACGCCGGCAACGACGGATCGAGCCAGCGGATCGGCCGGGCGTCGGTGTGGACCGACACCCCGGACGAGGTGTGGGCCGAGCAGCGGTTCCCCACCTCCGGTGACACCCTCGGCTACGCGACGACCCGCGGCGGGCCGGGCGCGCAGGTGATCGAGCTCGAGCAATCGACCGAGGAGCTGACGGCGCTCGGGTGGGGCATGTCGGGGATGGCGCTCGACTCGGCCCGCGGGTTCCTGTACGTCACGACCAAGCTCGACGACGGCGTGTTCGTGATCGACGTCCGCAACGACTCGAACGGGTCGTTCGTCGACTCGAACTACCTCGATGTGGAGGCGGTGATCCAGGTCGACTCGGGCAACGCCGCCGCCGGGTTCCGGAGCGTGACGGTCGCCGAGGATCGGGGCCTCGCCTACCTCACGATGCGCAACCCCGAAGGCCTCGTGGTGATCGACCTCGACCAGATCCCGGACGACGACCGCAAGGACCTGCTGTTCGCGACCGCGGTGACCACGATCCCGATGCAGAGCGCCGGCGAGGACGCCGGGGTCGACACGGCGGCGTCGTTCGGCGGCGATGGGATGGCGCTGACCGACGACGAGCGGATGCTGCTGGTCACGAACTTCCGCGGCAACGCGCTGTCGGTGTTCGATCTCGACCGGGGCGCGTGGGGCGAAGAGGTCGCCTGGTTGCCGAACCTCGGTGAGAATCCGCACGTGGTGCGGATCTCCCCCGACGGCCGGTGGGCGGTGGTGGCGAACTACCTGGGCAAGGTCGAAGACGAGGTCGTGTCCAGCACCCTCGCGATCGTCGACCTCGACCCGTCGAGCGATCGGTACCTGGAGGCGGTGAGTTGGCTCGTCAATCGGTGAGGCTGTCGGTGGTCGCGGTGGGCCTCGCCGCGGGTTGCCCGCAGGCCCTTCCGTACGAAGGTGCGTTCCAGCTCCCGACCGCGGCGGCCGTGCTCCAGCCCGAGGTCGGCGGGCCGTATCAGGAGCCGGTCGGGTTCGTCGCGAACGGCCACGGCGGCGAGATCATCCCGCTCGCGTTGAAGGAAGGGATCTTCCTCAACGACGACCCGACGGCGTCGTTCCTCCGGACGAACCCGCTGGCGACCGGGGCCGAGCGTCGGTTGACGTCGGTGGCGGTGACATCGGGCTCGCCGAACGAGGTCACCCTGTGGGCCGGCGACGCGGCCGAAGGCGCGCTGCTGCGGATCCCGTACCTGTACGACTGCGCGCTGACCCCCGACCGGCCGGAGTGCGCGGCGCAGGCGTTCGGCGCCCCGGTCGAGCAGGCGGCGTACTGGCAGCTGCTCGAGGAGCCCGGCACCGCTTCGCTCACCGGCGTGTCGGTGACCAAGGGCTACACCACGACCGAGCTGTGGACCATCGAGTACGACGGCGGCACCTGGTCGGTCGAGGGCTCGCGCTCCGGTCGGCAGCCGAAGGACGCGGTCACCGGCGTCCGGTACGAGGCCGAGTACCACCGGCTCGAGTTCACGATCGACGATCCGAACGGCGCGGCGAAGGTCGGCGATCGGTTCGTGGTGCGGACCGAGAACGGGCTGTCCGAAATCGACGTCGGTGGCACCCCGCTCGCGATGACTGCCTCGGCCGACCTCCGGTCGATCGCGATGATCGTCCAGGATCGGGCGACCGATCGGCCGGTCGTGCGGTGGTTCGATCCGGTGACCCGCGAGCGCGGGGCGGACGTGACCCTCGCCGCCGACGCGTGGCCGCACCGGTTGGCGTGGGCCGAGGACGGCGCGCTGCTCGTCACCGACCGCGATCATCCGGCCGTGTGGGAGATCCCGGCCGGGGGAGACACGGCGATCGAGCACGTGATGCCGTGGCCGACGTTCGACGTGGCCTCGCTCGACGGCGCGGATCGCCGGCGCCTGTACGTGGTGCCGCTCGACGCCGACGCCCTGTGGTTGTTCGACCGGGACACCGACGCGCCGATCGACGTGAACCCGTCGCTCGAGGGCGATCAGGGCCTTCCGTTCCGCACCTCGATCGGCGGGATCGAGGCGCTGCGGCTCCCCCACCTGATGCAGGAGTACAGCGACGACGGGATCCGGATCACCGGCCGGTCGATCGTGATCGCGCTCACCAACAACCGCGTGGTATTCGCGCACGAGGACACGGGGTGCCTCGTCCAGGACAACTTCGGCCCCCGCACCGCCTCCGGCTCGACCGGCCTCGTCGGCCCCGGCGACTACCAGACCAGCTTCGAAGGGGTCGCTGGCGGGCCGTACCTCGAGATCCAGGGCGCGTCCGACCGCCACGTCGACGTGAACACCTGCGCGGGGATCGCCCCGAGCGAGGGCTGGTCGGTGCGGTACGACCAGATCGCGCAGGCCTGGCGGGTCGAGGGCGCCCTGTCCGGCCCGCAGCAGTCCCTGGCCCGCGAGGACGAGCGGTACCTGTCCGACGGCGGCGAGATCAGCTTCGTGATCCGGGCGGGCTCGACCCCGTCGCAGGACGCGTGGACGATCCAGTTCACCGTCGACGGCGGCGTGGCCGAGGCCGACGGTGACAACGATGGGGACGGAGTCGCGGAGATCTCCCTCGGAATCGCCGGCGACCCTGTGTACTTCCAGTACCGTGTCGGCATTCCTGGCCCGATCGGCGATCACGACGTGCCCCCCGGCTGGGGCGGCGGGTGGGTCCCCGTCGATCTGCGGCCGTACGCGCTGGTCCCGGGCGCCTCGTCGAACCAGGTGGGCCGGATCGATCCGCAGCGGGCGATGATCGAGGTCGAGTGGCAGTGACGCTGCCCGCTCTCCGGTCGGATCGATCCCCCGGTGGGTGGCCGAGGGGACCGTGCGGTGCACGCGGAGGTTACAAATCTCACCGAAGGGTGGCCCGGCCATTGCCCATCCGGTAGCATGAGACCATGTGGACTCGTCCGCCGAGAGCGCGAACGTGAGTCAGGGCGCCGCCGAGTCGGCTCCGCTCGACCTGGGCATCGCGCCCAACGTCGACCCGTTCTCGGTCCAGCCCGGCGTGATCCTGTTCGACCGGTTCTGCGTGATCGGCCGGGTGCGCCACTCGGCCCAGTCGTGGCGGGTCCAGATCACCGACCTCGACCGCCGGTTCGGGGCCGAGCCCCACCACCGGCTCGATCTGCACTTCCTGCCGCGGGCGAACGGCGTCGAGACCACGATCCGCCAGGCCCTCGCCGCCCACCAGTTCGGGGCGCGGCGGGTGGAGGCGGTCCTCGGCGGCGAGGACGGCCTGTACCTCGTGGCGATCCCCGGCGAGGAATCCCCGATTCGGCAACCCGTCGGCGCCGCCGACGCGATGATCGTGTCCCGGACGTTGGCCGGCATCACCGCCAACCTCCATCGGGCCGGGGTCGCGGGGGTCCGGTTCGATCTCCGGGACCTCCGGATGGACTCGTTCGGGGTGGTCCAGTTCTTCACCTGGCGCCACCTGACCCTGCTCCGCCAGGCGACCCCCGGCGACACGTCCGAGCAGGCCGACGCCGCCGCGCTCCTCGTGGTCCTCCGCTCGCTGGGCGACGCCGAGGTCAATCGGTTGATCGCGCAGGCGTCGACACTCTCGGCGATTCTCGCCGCGCTGACCTCGAACCGCCGCTCGGCGCACCCGGCGGACGTGCTCGCTCCGACGGCCCCGTTCGTCGGTCGAGAGCTCCAGGTCCTCCGGATCCAGGATGCCGCCGCCCGCCTGCGGCACGCCGGCCCGGAGCTGGTCAGCGTCGTCGGCGAGCGCAGCCTCGGAAAGTCGCGCCTGCTCGACCACCTGTTCACCGAGTTCCAGCGGTGGCCAGGGTTCGTGGTGCTGCACGCGCGGTTCCCGAGCCACGCCCCGAGCGGTGGGGTGTCGATCGTCCTCGACACGATCGCCGGGCACGTCCAGAGCACCGCGCTGAAGGATCGCGACGCGCTGATCGCCGGGATGCAGCGCGCGGTCGGGCCGATGTCCGGCGTGATCCGCAGGGCCTCCCCCGAGCTCGGCGACCTGCTCGGCCACGTACCCATGCCGGTCGAACTCCACCTGGAAGAAGGATTCAACCGGCAGGCGACGGTGGTAGCAGATTTGGTCGCGTCGATCGGCAGCCCGGAGCGCCCATTGGTGCTGCTGCTCGACGACCTCGACAACGGCGATGCATCCGTCCACGCAGTCCTGCACCACTTGATGGCCCCCGGAATCCACCACCACACGCTGGTGGTCTTCACGGCCGCAGGGCGAGTGCCCGGGCTGGGCGTGGCCAGCCAGATCCGGCTCGAGCTGGCGCCGCTGGCGGCTGGGTCGCTTCGGGAGCTCGTGACGGGCGCGATGCCGGGTCCGATCGAGCAGCTGGACCGGGTCGTCACCAGGTTGAGCGCCTTGTCGAAGGGGGATCCCGGAACGGCGTGGCGGCTGCTCCAGGTCTGGGTTTCTCAGGGCGTATTGTCGACGAACGAGCATGGGAATTGGTGGCTGAACGAGCCGACGTCGTCCAACATCACCGCGTTCTCCGGACTGCGCGACCTGACCCAGGACGCACAGACCGTCGCGATCACCGTCGGCGCACAACAGGATCCGGTGACACCAGCATGGATCGTGGACGCATGCCAGCTCCCCGCCTCCATCGCTCGAAGCGCCGTCCTGTCGTTGCTCGAGTGTGGACTGTTCATCCAGGATCCGGGTGGGCGAATCGGGTTCCCGGACAACTACACCCGCGACCTCGTGATGAAGGAAGCGACCCAGGCGGAGGTCGCACGAGCACACGGTGCGGTGGAGGGATGGCTCACCACCCACGGGCTTGCAGCCAGCATCGGATTGCGCGCGTGGCACGCCGAACACGCCCGCCCGTCGGGGACCGACCAGGCTTTGGCCTGCCTCCACCTCGACGCGGGGGTGCATCACCTCGCGCAATGTGACGCCCGCAGGTCGGAGTGGCACTTCCGCCGTGTGATGGAGCGGAGCGACCAGGCCGCGATGGTGACCCGGGCGATGGAAGGGATCGGCGACGCGCTGGTGATGCAGGAGCGCGTATCCGACGCCCTGGCGATCTACTTCCGCGTGATGGACCGCCTGAAGCACCCGGTGGAGAAGCTCCGCATCGTGAATCGTGCGGCGTACGCCCTGTATCTGCGCGGGAACACCGACGAGCTCCTGGCGCTGGCGGACCGTGCCCTGCACAGTGTCAATGAGTCAATCCCCCGCACCATCCTCTCCACGGTGCTCGCCGTGGGTCAGGCGTTGGCGGCGATCGCTGGTCTTCGACGACGTGAGCCCGAACTGGCCGACCACCTCGCGATGCTCCACACGACCCTGATCGCTGGGACCGCCAGCGATCACCCCCTGGTCGGATTGTCCAGCCTGTTCAGAGGGATGGCGGCCGCCAGAGGCCAGACCAGCGGCGCGGCATCGAGGGCGCGAGCATTCTTCGCGGTCTTCCTCACTGCCGTCGGGTTCGACCGGTGGGGCTTCCGATTGCTTCGTCGTGCCGAGGCGGACTCCCGGTCCGCCGGTGACTCGATCAACCTCGCGGTGGTGCACCACTTGCGGGGCCAGAACGAGCTCGCCCTCGGTCAGTACGACCAGGGGATGGAGTCCCTCCGCACGGGAATCGCGGAGTTCCGGCGGGCGGGGGACATGTCGGTCGCGGTGATCTCGATGACGATCTCGCTGATCTACTCGATCGACCACGAGCCCACCGATCGTCTCCTGGACCAGCTCGCCGAGGTGGAGGCCACCGCCTGGCGCCAGCGCAACCGAGCGATGCTGCCGGCGCTCCACGGGATGCGGATGTACGTCCAGGCGAGGGCGGGTCGCCTGATGCCGGACGAGGTGGAGGCGGCTGCAGCTGCCCTCAAGCTCGACCCCAGCGACGTGGTCAGCGCGGTGGCGGGCTCGGGCTTCGCTGCGCTCGCCTTGTTGCGGATGGGTCGAGGGCCGATGGCGATGGCTCTCGCAGCACGCGCGAGGGCGAAGCTCGACTCGTCGATGTCGGTGCCGTTCCTGGAGATCGCCCGAGTTGCGGACGCGTCGGCGACGGTCCTGTGTTCCCCACACATCGGGACGGCCCGTGCCTCTTCCCGCGCCCTGAACAGTCGCGCGCAAAAGGTCGGCGCGCTCCGGGTGTCGGCGAAGATGGTGGCCGCACGACTGGCGCTGAGGGAGCAACAGGTCCAGCGCGCGTTCGCGATCCTGGTCGAGGTCGTCGAAACCAGCCCCATCCACCGCGAGCTGTGGAACACGCGGGACGCGCATCGACTACTGGCCGAGATCCTCGCGGGTCGCAACGCGGTGGCGGCTCACGCCCACCGCGCCTTCGCCGATGCTCTCGACGAAAAGCTCGGATGCAAGACGGCCATCAGCCACACGCAGGACGCCCCGCGGACGCTCGACCCGCCGTCGCTGCCCGTCGCAGCGGAGGTATCGGCGTGGGAGCTGTTGGATCGGATCGCCCAGTCGATCAAGCCAGCCATGCCCCCGAAGCTGTCGGTTCGGGTTTCGGTGGCGACAGGGGCCCGCACCTGTGGCGACCCCGCGATCCTCGAGCTGCTGGTCGTCAACCTGCTCCTGGTCGCCCGCGACGCCACGACCGAGCTCGGGGAGATCGGCATCGTCGGCGAGGATGTCGAGCTGTCGCCCGAGGAAGCGTCGTCGATCCCCGATGCTCGGCCGGGGCCGTGGGTCCATGTTCGAATCGCCAGCACCGGGACGCTCGGTGCGAACACCCGCGGCGCGCTCGCCGAGTGTCGATTCCTGGCCAACCAGTGTGGTGCCTGCCTGGTGGTGGACGGGGGCCCGACGGGACGCGTCCAGCTCGACTTGTACTTGCCGAGTCCGGCCACGACGACCGCCCGGTCCTCGCTGGCGGTCGTGATCCACCGGGACGAAGCGATGCGGCGGTCGCTGGTGGAGGGAATCCAGCGGATGGGGTGGAGCGTGCTGGAGCTGCCGGTGGGAGAGGCACCTCCCCCGGACGCGGAGCTCGTATTCGTGGAGGCGGCGCTGCACCCGTTGGTCGGCGCCACCCGGTCGCAGATCGTTCAGGTGGTGCGACGCGGCACCACCGCGGAAGGGCGGGTGCTGAAGGTGCCGTACCTCGTCAGTGAGCTGGAGACGTTCCTGACGACGGCTGGGCTGGACGAGGGAGTGACCACCGAATCAGGCTCGCGCCCTGAGTGAACCCCACGCCCGGGCTGTAAATCAGCACCAGGTCCCCCGGCGTCAGCCGCCCAGCGAGCCAGGCGAGGTACACGTTCAGCGAAGCGCTGGCGGGCAACAAGTGCCCGAACCGCTGGAAGTGCTCGTCCGGGCGCAGATACCGCCCCTCCGGAATTCCGATCGCGGCGGCGCACGCCTCTCCGAACCACACGGTGGCCTGGGCGCAGGCGAAGAACGAGACGTCGCTCGGCCCGTACCCGCAGGTCGACAGCAAGGCGGCGCAGATCTCGCGGGCGTACTCCGCACCCATTCGCCCCATCTGCATCACGACCTCGGGGTCGCGCGCGAGGATCTGGAATCCCGTCGGCTGGCTCCCTGCCTCGAACCATCGGCGATCGCCGTCGGTGCGGCCGATCACCAGGCCGTTGGACAGCTCGCCTCGGGTCCACTGCATCCGGCCCACGAGCCCGAGGCCGGGTTCGACCGGGCCGATGACTTCGGCGACCGCGCCGTCGCCCAACCCGAACGACCAATCGGCCTGAGGATCGAGCACCCGACTGCTCGCGCTCGACTGGTAGATCAACCCGAGTTCGTGATCCCCGACCTCGACCAGCCGACATGCCGTGTTGAGCTGCGGAATGAATGACGCACACCCCGCGTCGATCGTGAACGCAGTGGCGCGGTGGGGGATCCCGAGCCCGAGCGCGACCCGGCCGTGGTTCGAGGGGGACACCTCGTCAGGCACCTGACTGGCGCCGATCAGCAGGTCGATCTGGGTCGGATCGACCCCGGCCGAAGCCAGCGCCGCGCGACACGCGGCGATCTCCATGTCGGAGGGGCGCTGGTCGTCTGCGATGCAGCGGCGTTCGACCGCGCCGCGGAACCGGTCGTTCGCGAGGCGCTCGACGATCGCACCGGTCGTACCACCCGCATCGGGCCGAATGAAGCTGGCGCCGTCGGAGCTCGGCGGCGGCCACCACGCATTCGGACGGATGGTGTCGGGGAGGTGGGCCCCGAGTCCCACGATTCCGACCGAGCGGCGGCTCACGACCGACCGCCCGACGCCTGGAACCCTGCCTCGCGGGGGTTCAGCGTGCCGACCGAGGGGTCGACCACCATTCGGATCAACACGGGCTTCGAGCGGGCCTGGCGCGCCCAGTCGCGCAGGTCTCCGTCGCCGTCGTAGGTGTACGCGTCGACCCCGAGCGCTCGCGCGTACCCGACGATGTCGATGTCCGGGACGTCCGAGCACGCCGACCGGCCGAACGTCCGCGTCATGCCGTGGTCGATCATCCCGAGCGAGCGGTTGTCGAGCACCGCGATCAGCACCGGGATGCCGTACCGCGCGCAGGTGGCGAGCTCGTTGCCGACCATCAGCAGGCCGCCGTCACCGCACACCGCCACCACCGACCGGGCGCCCTGGTACCCGAGCGCCAGGCCGATCGCCGTGCCGATGCCCGAACCCATGCTCCCGAGCCCGACCGACACGCAGAAGCTCGTCGGGAACTCGCTCACCAGGTGGCGCGACGCGAACAGCAGGTGGTTCCCGATGTCCGACACGAACACGGCCTGGGGATCGACGCTCGCCTGGAGGCGGCGGATCGCCTCCCGCGGGTCCCGGTCGCCGGGCGCGATCTCCGGGGGGTCTGTCGCGAGGCGAGCGGCGCGGATCGGCTGCTCGCGCGCCAGCACCGTCGCCACGGTCGGCGCCGGCAGCGCGTCGATCAGCATCTCCATCGCCGCGCGCAGATCCGCGACGATCGGGATGTCCGCGATCCGCGATCGATGGATCCGCGACGGATCGTGGTCGAGCTGGATCAGCGTCGCGCCGGAACACAGCGAGAACCCCCCGGTCGTCGCGTCGTCCAGTCGGGCCCCGATCGTGATCAGCACGTCGACCTCGTCGGCGGCATACGCCCGGGCGCTGGGCCAGGCCCCGATGCCGATCACCCCGAGCGACAGCGGATCCCGCTCGGACACGAGCCCCTTGCCCTCGACGTCGGTCACGATGGGCGCCCGGGTGCGGTACGCGAGCCGGCTCACGAGCTCGGCGATCCCGGAGGACTTGGCCCCGACCCCGGCCAGGATCAGCGGCCGCTTCGCGCCGGCGAGGGCGTCGGCGGCGGCCTGGATCCGCTCGGGATCGGGGAGCCGGGGCGGCTCTCCCCCGCGCCACCCGGTCGAGATGGGCAGGGCCTCGGACGCGATGTCCACCGGCAGTCGGACCAGGACCGGTCCACGGGGGTGCGACAGGGCGCAGCTCCAGGCCTCGCCCATCACCGCGTCGATCCTGGACTCGCGATCCACGGTGGCGGCGAACCGGACCACCGAGCGGAACACGCCGAGCACGTTCAGCCCGTGTTCGCTGCCGTCCTGAATCGCTCCGCGCCCCTGCCAATCGGTTCGAACGTCGCCGGCCAGGATCATCATCGGTACCTCGTCGAGGTACGCCGCAGCGACGCTGGAGACCGTGTTGAGTACACCCGGTCCGCTCGTCACGGCGACCACGCCGACCGTGCCGGTCGCGCGGGCGAACCCCGCAGCGAGGTATACTGCCATTGCCTCGTGTTGACACACGACGATCTCGATGCCAGAATCAACCAACGCGTCGAACACCGGACCGATCGCGCCTCCGGGGATCCCGAAGATCCGCGTGACGCCGCGCTCGGAGAGCCAGTTGACGATCTGATCCGCGGTTCGCGCGGGGTCGGCCACGGACATCAGGTGGGTCGAGACACTCATGTTCCCTCCGTGTCGAGATCGTACACGACCCGGCCCCGACCTCCAACCCCAGACCCGGCCGATCCCCGTTATGGGAAGGACGGAGGGCCAGATGCGCGTCGTATTGGGAGTCACCGGGGGAATCGCGGCGTACAAGGCAGCGGATTTGACGTCTCAACTCGTCAAACGCGGCGACCAGGTCCGCGTGGTGATGACCCCGAACGCGACCCAGTTCGTCGGACCTTTGACGTTCGAAGCACTGTCTGGGAATCCTGTGATGACCGACGCCCTGCAGACCGGCCACACCGGCGGATCCAGCTCGTCGATCGAGCACATCGACTGGGCCAAGTGGGCACAATTGACGGTTGTAGCACCAGTCACTGCCTCCACCCTCGCGAAGTTGGCGGTGGGAATCGCAGATGATGCGCTGACCACGGTGTGGATGGCATTGCCCGCTGGCATCCCGTCCCTGCTGTGTCCGGCGATGAACACCGCGATGTGGGACCACCCGGCGGTCCAGCGGAACCTGAGATGGCTCGACGAGCTCGGCCGGTACCAGATCGTCGCCCCTACGAGCAAGCGGCTCGCGTGCGGGGACGTCGGGGTCGGGGGCCTGGCCGAGGTGTCGGACATCCTCGCCGCGATCGACGCGCTCAGACCGCCGGCAACCGAATGACGACCACCGTGCACCGGGCGTGACGGACCACCTGCTCGGCGATCGACCCGAGCCAGAAGTGGGCCAGCCCGTGGCGGCCGTGGGTCGCGACCATCAGCGCGTCGTACCCGTCACCGGCGTCGACCAGCGCGGTCACCGGCGCGCCGACCAGCAGCCGCGCCACCCCGCGGTGCGGCTCGGGCACCCGCTCGACCAGCTCGGTCAGGCGGGCCGCCTCGATCCGCCGCTGCTGCTCGACTTCGGCCTCCATCAGGCGCTTGATCTGCGGCGTCGCGGCGGAGCCGAACCCGATGGGGTGGGGATCGATCGGCGGGCGGACCACGTACAACACGTCGAGGGTTCCGCGTGACCCCGGCGTCCCGGCCGGGCCGGGTCGGGTCTGGGTGGCCCATGGGATCGCCGCGTCGACGATCCGCTCTGGGTCCTGGTCTGCGAGATCGACCGCAATTCCGAGCCGCATGTTCCCCCTCCGTTCGTGCCCTAGCAGAGCTCGCCGGCCGCGTCTCGCGCGAGCCACGCCCGTCGGGTCGGCCGGTCCGGGAAGCTCGCCAGCGCGTACATCAGCTTCGGCACCGCCGCCTCGATCCGCATCTCTCCGCCCGGGATCGCGCCCGCGTCTCGGAGCGCCTGGGAGTTGCGGTACACCTCGAGGTCGACCACCCCGCCCCACTGGGTGGTGACCACGATCTCGACCCCCCGCTCGACCGCGTCGCGGACCACGTCCGACAGCCCGTTGTCCGGGATCGTCCCCACGCCGAACGCGGCGAGCACCACCCCCCGGATCGTCGGGTCGGACAGCCGGTGGGCGAGGGTCTGGCGGGACAGGCCGGGGGCGACGAACACCACGTCGACCCGCGGATCGAACCGGGGAACGCACGCGAACGGCGCGGTCGGCCGGCGGACGTGCGCGCCCACGTCGACGTCCGTCCCGAGGCGGGCGAGCGGCTCGACCCCGGGGGACGCGAACGCGCGGTAGTGTCGGGTGTCTGCTTTGACTGCACGACATCCCCGGAGCAGGAGTCCGTCGAAGCAGATTCCGACCTCCGGCAGATCGCAGGTCGCCAGCTCGACCGCATCGGCGAGGTTCCGGCGGGCGTCGGTCCGGAGCGCCGCCAGCGGACGCTGAGCTCCGGTCAACACCACCGGCCGGTCGAGGTTCTGGAGCGCGAACGCCAGCGCGGACGCCGTGAACGCCATCGTGTCCGTCCCGTGCACGATCACGAACCCGTCGAACGAGGACCGCTCCTCGGCCACGATCCGCGCGAGCTCGGTCCACTCGGCCGGGCCCACGTCGGACGAGTCGAGGTTGCACACGATCCGCGGCTCGATCCGCGCGAGGCGACCGAGCTCGGGGACGTGATCGAGCAGCCGCGCGGCGTACGCGCCCGGCTCGAGCGGGCTCCCGGTCATCCCGAGCGTCCCCCCGGTGTGCAGCAGCCGAACCCGGCGCACGGTCCCTCCGGCGGCATGCTACCAGCTGTGCTGCGCGGCCGCGATCCCGGGTATCCTCTGCGGCCGGGACCCTCGAACGGTGGAGGCGCGGGGTGGACGACGGGTTCGGGCTCACACCGACGGGGCGCCAGTTCCGCGAGCCGGCGGCCACGCTGCACGAGGCGGTCGACGCGCGCGGCGTGCTGCACACGGTGATCGCGTTCGACGCGGCGTACCGCGGGCACCCGGCGGTGTCGCGCGACGTGGAGCTCGTGCGGTCGTTCCTCGAGTACCCGATGGTGATCGGGCTGGTGGAGCTCGCCTACCGCGACCCGGCGGCGGGGCGGTTCGGCTACCCGACCGGCGCGTTCTGGACGGTCAAGGAGCTGCTGCGGACCTACGCCGACCTGTCGTCGAAGCTCGGGCTGCGGGCCGGGCTCGAGCTCGCGTACCTCGTCGGGCAGATCCTGGTCGAAGCCGCGGAGAACGGCGCGCCGCAGGGCTGCTTCTCCCACGCGGGGCTCACCCCGTGGCGGATCGGCGTCCGGCCCGAGGGCGACGTGATCGTGTTCGGGTACGGCCTGCCGCAGGTCGACGTGGCGTGCCACCGGGAAGACCCCTCGTTCGCGGTCAGCCCGGACAGCCTCCGGTACGCGCCGCCGGAGCGGCTCGCCGGGCTCCCGGAGGACATCGCCTCCGACACCGCCGCCCTCGCGATCCTGACCTACGAGGTGATCACCGGACAGCCGTTGTACGCGGGGCACGATCCGGACGCGCTGACCCGCGCGGTCTCGGTGTCCGACGGCGCGACGACCCTCTCCCGCCCGAACGAGCTGCCGCGGCCGGTCGCGCAGGCGCTGGCGCGGTCGCTCGCGTTCGATCCGGAGGCCCGGCTGACCGGCCACGCCTGGGTCGCCGAGATCGGCGCGCTGCACGAGCGGCACCAGGAGGGCGAGTCGCTCGCGAAGGTCGTCGAGCGGCTCCAGGGCTCCAGGGCCGAGGCCCCGCGGCGCACCACCAAGCTCGTCGCGACCGAGACCGCCGCGTTCACCC
>JBEBJW010000012.1:0-20323 GCA_040079715.1 Myxococcota bacterium
GCGACGACGACCGGCGACCGCGTCGGCCACGGCGTACGGAGCGACGGCCAGCCGACCGCGACCGCGAGCGTCGCCGCGACGATCACCAACCCGCCGACGCCGAGCAGGGTGCTCACCACCGACGCCCCGCCGAGCCACACCGCGAGCGATGCGGGGCGCGCGCGGCTGACCACCTCTGCCGGCGCCGTGATCTCCTCGGCCGCCGACGGCGCGGCCTTCGGCTGGGGCAACGGCGTGGTGGTCTCGGACGGGTACGGGCGGGCGAGCGTCCCCTCGGACAGCAGCTTCCCGTCGAGGTCACCGACCTCCTCCGGCGGATCGACCCACCGCCGCTCGCGGCACCACCGGGCCAGCGGCGAGCCCTCCAGGCTGTCCGCCAGGTCCTCGCACCCGCGGGCCACCTCGGCGGCGGTCGGGCGATCGTCCGGGTCGTACGCGAGCAGCGGGCGCGCGAGCTCGATCATCGCGCCGACGTTCCCCGGTGGCACCAGGTCGAACCGGCTGGCGACGTACGCCTCGTACCGGTGGCGATCGATCGCGTACGAGGCCAGCATCGTGACCGGGACCTCGAACACCCGACGCCCGATCAGGCCCTCGAGGACCATCGCCCCGAGCGCGAACACGTCGGATGCGGGTCGGATCTCGTTGTCGAGGAACCGCTCCGGTGCCATGTACGGCGGGCTGCCGACCATCATGTCGGTCATCGTGCGCGCCTCGCGGGTGATCTCGTCGCTCCGGGCGATCCCGAAGTCGAGCAGCTTCACCTCGCCGTGCCGGCTGATCCGGACGTTCGATGGCTTCACGTCTCGATGAACCAGCCGGAGCGGCGCGCCATCCAGCGCGAGCGGAGCGTTGAACGCCGCGTCGAGCGCCGACGCGACCTGCCCGATCACCTCGGCCAACGCGCGGATCCCGATCCGGTCCGGCCCGCGGAGGCACCGCTCGAGGTCCTCGCCGTCGACGTACTCGGTGACCAGCGACACCCGCCCGTCGAGCACGACCAGATCGTGGACCCGGAGGATCGTCGGGTGGTTCAGCCGCGCGAGCATCGCCCCCTCGTCCCGGAGCCGCTGGACCGCCTGTCCGCCCGGCGCGAGATCCCGGCGGAGCACCTTGAGCGCGACCGACGACGTCAACCCGGTCGAGCTGGTCATGTCGGCGCGGTACACCTCGCCGAATCCGCCTCGTCCGAGGCAGCGACCGATCGCGAACGTGCGGTGGAGCAGCTCCATGCGCGGGTGGTTCGTCTCCTTTCGTGGACGCGATCCCGGTCGCGCACCCGCAATGATGCGTCGGCGAGGGGTCGGGAGCAACCGAACGTGTGAACTGGGCGGCTAGAATCGCGTCGGAGGGTGGATGGCCCAGATCCAGTTTCACGAGTCCGGACGACCGCTGTTCGTCCACGTGCTGCGCCCCGGCCGGACCGTGATCGGGCGCTCGGACTCCTGTGACCTCGCGCTGCCTTCGGACAGCGTGAGCCGGGTCCACTGCGTGATCGACACGCGCCCCGACGGCTTCTGGGTCCACGACCGGAGCCGCCACGGCACGGAGGTCAACGGCGAGCGGATCGACGCCCGCCAGCTCGCCGACGGGGACGACATCGCGATCGGCACCTACCGAGCGCGGTTCACGATCACCGACGACGCCTCGCTGCACAACCCGACTGCCACCGTCCCGCTGCCCGCCGCGATCCACGAGGAGCTGGTCGAGGGCAACGAGCAGGTCGTCGCCGCCTGTCGGTCCGAGGTCCGGTTCGTCCGCGGCCCGCACACCGGTCGGACGTTGCTGATCGGTCAGCCGCGCACCAGCATCGGCGGCCCCGGCGCGACGATCGAGCTCGATCCCAAGCTGCCGCGCGGCGCCGTGTACCTGCGGGTGTCGCGCGGGCGCCCGATGATCGAGCCCGGCGTGTTGCCGGCGTTCCTGGCGGGCGCGCGGGTCCGCGAGCTGACCCCGATCCAGCCCGGGGAAGAGGTCCGGTTCGGCGATCACGGGTTCGTGGTCGAGATCGCGATGATCGAGGAGACGGGCCGCGAGCTCGACTCGTTCGGCGAGATGGTCGGGCGGGCGCCGGTGATGCGGCGGCTGTTCGGCGCGATGTACCGGATGGCCGCGCACGACGCCCCAGTGCTGCTGACCGGCGAGTCCGGCACCGGCAAGGAGCTCGCGGCGCGCGGGCTTCACCAGGCCGGGCCGCACTTCGAGGGGCCGTTCGTCCCGGTGAACTGCGCGGCGATCGCGGAGTCGCTGTTCGAGTCCGAGCTGTACGGACACGAGAAGGGCTCGTTCACCGGGGCGGCGGGGCGGGCGGACGGGGCGTTCCAGCGGGCGGACAACGGCACGCTGTTCCTCGACGAGATCGGTGAGATGCACCTGGATCTGCAGGCGAAGCTGCTCCGGGCGCTCGAGTCGGGCGAGGTCCGGCGGGTCGGCGGGGCGGAGCCGGAGTTCCCCGACGTGCGTGTGGTGTCCGCCACCAACCGGAACCTCCAGGACATGGTCCGCCATGGCAAGTTCCGCCAGGACCTGTACTTCCGGCTCGCCGTGCTCACGGTCCGCCTGCCATCACTGCGGGAGCGGCCGACCGACATCCCCGTGATCGCCCAGACGCTGCTCGCGCGGCACCACCCGGGGGGACGGCTGACCGCGGACGCGCTCCAGGCCCTCCAGGAGTACGAGTGGCCGGGCAACATCCGCGAGCTGCGCAACGTGCTCACCCGGTCGATCGTGATGGGCGGCAACACGATCACCGCCGGGAACATCGAGTTCAACCCGTGGTCGTTCGAGGATCCGTCCGGGACCCCCGCGCCGGCCCAGTCCGTGCCGCGGTCGAAGCCGGCCGCGCCGCAGGGGGCGGATCCGGAGCGCGCGACCGTCGAGGACGCGCTGGCCAAGGCGAACGGGAACCGGACCCAGGCGGCGCGGATCCTCGGGATCGCCCGGTCGTCCCTCCTGTACAAGCTGAACAAGTACGGCCTGATGCAGCGGTGACGTTGCGGAGCTGCGGGCGCCGTGGTCCACTGGGTCGCGATCGTCGGAGGGCCGACGTCGGAGGTCCGGTGACCGGTTCGATCGTGCTGCTCGGAATCGTGGTCGCGGTGTTCGCCCACCAGCTCGTGGCGCTGCAGGCCTCGTGGTCCGAGGCGCGGATCGCCGGGTGGGCGGTCGACCACCGGGTCGAGATCGTCGCGATCGAGCGGCGGTGGGTCGAGACCGGTCCGTTCTCGCCGATCACCGCCGGCGATCAGCCGGTGTTCCACCTCCGCGTCCGCGCCGGCGGGGCCGAGCGGACCGGCTGGCTCCAGGTCGGCCGGTTCCCGCTCGGGGTGTTCGATCCGCACGTCGAGGTCCGCTGGAGCTGACGATCAGCCGAGCACGTCGTCGATGAACCGGCGCTCGAGTCCGACCCCGCGCGCCACCCCGCGGACCGGGATCGCCGCCGCGGAGAGGAGCTCCATCACCACCACGCTCGACGGGTCGAGGGTGCCGTCCGGCGCCTCCTGGACCAGCCCATCCCCGTCGACCCGGAACGTGTGGTCGGGCAGGCGCGCGCGGAGCGCCTCGACCGGGACGGTCCCAGGGCCGAGCTCCCACCGGACGATCCCGGTCCGACCGGTCACCTCGGCGAGGGTCCCCTCGCGGACGCACCGGCCGTTCTTCAGCATCACGACGGTGTCGCACATCCGCTCGAGGTCGGCGAGATCGTGGGACGACACGACCAGGGTCTGCGCCCCGCGCAGCTCGGCGAGCGCGGTCCGCAGTCCGTGCGCCTGGACCGGATCGAGGCCGGACAGCGGCTCGTCGAGCAGCACCAGCGGGGGCCGCCCGACCAGCGCCGTCGCGACCGCCACCCGCCGCCGCATCCCGTGGGAGAACGTCGCGATCCGCCGGTCGCGTCGGTCATCGAGCTGGACCAGCGACAGCACGCGATCCGACTCGACCGCCGCCGCCCGCGCCCCGAGTCCCTGGAGCTGCGCGAGGTGCCGGAGCAGCTCGCGCGGGGTGTGCCGGTCCGGCAGCTCGGCGTCCTGGGGGAGCACCCCGACCAGCCCCTTGAACGTCGACGCCACGAACGGGCCTCGGCCCAGGATGTCGACCTCGCCCCGGTCCGGCCGGAGGTACCCGGCGACGATCGAGAACGTGGTGGTCTTCCCGGCGCCGTTGTGCCCGACAAACCCGGTGATCCCACCGGCCGGGATCGTGAACGTCAGCCCGTCGAGCGCCGGGGTCGGCGCGCGGGGGTACGACTTGACGACCTGGTCGAACCGGAGCGCGGCCGTCACAGATCCCTCCGGGAGAACGGGACGTAGCCGAGCGCGACCAGCACCCCGCCGAGCGCGACGCACGCGATGGCAGAGGCGAGCCACCCGGCACCCGGGTGCCACAGCCCGCGGAGCCAGCCCTGCGGCAGCACCTGGAGGGCCACGTCGGCGAGGACCACGTACTTGCCTTCGTCTTCGGCCCACCGCGCCAGCCCGAACGCGACCCAGCTCCCGGCCGTCGCGCCGACCGCCAGCAGCCGGGCCCAGGCCGGAGACGCGGTCAGCGCGCTCGCCGCGACCCCGATCGCCACGAACGGGACCCCGAACGCGAGGGTCCGCGGCAGGTACCACCCGAGCCACCCCGCGAGCCCGAGCGGCGCGTTGCCGACCATCGCGGTCATCCCGACGATCCACACCACCACCAGCGCCCCGACCGCCGCCACCGTGGTCAGCGCGAGCTGGCCGACGAACCGACCGAGCACCAGCTCGAGCCGCCCGGTGCGCTGCGCCTCGTACCGGATCGCCCGGGAGTTCACGTCGATCGCCAGACACTCTGCGCTCGCCGACGCGGCGAAGAACGGGACCACCAGGAACCCGAACCACAGCGCGAACAGCGCGAGCGGTGGCACCGGGCTCAGCGCGTCGACCAGCTCGGGCGAACCGGTCATCCCGGTCAGCACCTCGCGCCAGGTGTCGGTCTTCACGAGCTGGGCGAGCATCGCGCCGGGCACGCGGGTCTTCGCGACGTGGAGCTGCTCGGCGAGGGTGTTCTCGAGCAGCCACACGAACCGGGTGAACATCCACGCGCCGCCACCGCTCGCGACCGCGTACAGCACCAACAGGGCGACCGCGCGCCAGGTGCGGATCGCGCGGCGGACCTCGAACGACGCCACGAGCAGGATGTCCCTCACCGGTCGAGCTCGGCGAACAGGTCGACGATCGACCCGTCGACGTACGCGGTCGGATCGAGCGCCTCGTCGGTCAGCCCCTCGCGCTGGTCCTCGGGCAGCGCGCCGTACAGCGCGTCCTCGGTCCCGATCAGCACGTCGAGCGTGTCGGACGCGAACGTCATCAGATCGCGGCGGGACGGCTCGCCCTCGCGGGTGGTGGCGACGAACTCCTCGGCGAGCGCGCGCAGATCGTCGTTCATGCCCTGGACCACCTCGTCGACCTGCGCCATCTGCTCGTCGGACGCGCCCGCCTGCTCGCGGAGCGCGGCGAGCGCCTGGGTCCGGCGGAGCTCCATCGCGTCGCGGATCGCGTCGAGCTCGTCCGGGCTCGGACCCGCTGCCTCCCCGGGCGGGGCGTCGCCGGGTCGGGCCCCGTCCGGATCGGTCGGGACGACGACCACCGGGGCGTCGGGCGGAGCGTCCGTGGGCTCGTCCGGGGCGGCTTCGGGCGCAGCGCCACCGTCCCACGGGCGACCGCGGAACAGGCCCGCCAGATCGCGGCCGGTGGTGTTCTGGCACGGGCGGTGTTCGAGCTCGTCGAGCCGGGCCCGGAGCGAGCGGACCTCCGACCGCGGGCCGATCCCGCCGATCACCAGCCCCACCACCACCATCACCGCGGCGAGCACCAGCTGCTTCGCCAGTCCGTCACGCGTCATTCGCCGAGCTCCGGATGATCGAGGTACGACTGCAGGATCAACACCGCGGCCGCCTGGTCGACGACCTGCTTCCGCCGGGCCCGCGACATCCCGGCCTCGATCAGCTGTCGGGTCGCGTCGACCGAGGTGTATCGCTCGTCGACGTACCGGATCGGCAGGCCGGTGGCGGCGTGGACCGCGTCGCCGATCTGGCGGGCGAGCCGGGCGGACCGCGACTCGGACCCGTCGAGCTCGTACGGCATCCCGACCACCACCTCGTCGACCCCGAGCTCGGCGAGCACCGCCGCGAGGACCCGGGTGTCGTCCGCGACCGAGCGCCGCGCGAGCGTGCGGACCGGCGACGCGAGCATCCGGGTGGGGTCGCTGACCGCGATCCCGATCGTCTTCGTGCCCACGTCGAGACCCACCACCCGCCCCATCGCGATCCCCTGTCCCGCCGCCGGGGTCATCGATACGTCCGACCACCGGCGAACATTCCAGCCACCCCGTCTGGCTATTCCGTCCGCCCTCGAAATCACGTCCCGATCGCATGCGGTCAAATTCTGTCCGCTTCGGGGTGGACAGGCGACACCCCCCGGCGATAAAACCTGCACACCTGTTCACCAGGATCCCCCGATGCCGAGTCCCACCGCCGAGATCCTGTCCCAGGGCGACGAAGTCGTCACCGGACAGATCGCCGACACCAACGCCGCCTGGCTGTCCGAGCGCCTGACGGACCTCGGGTTCCACGTCACGCGGCACACCGCCGTCGGTGACCGGCTGCCCGATCTGGTCGCGGTGTTCCGTGAGATCGCGCCCCGGTGCGACCTGTGCGTGTGCACCGGCGGGCTCGGCCCGACCGACGACGACCTCACCGCGATGGCGGTCGCCGAGGCGTTCGACCGGCCGCTGGTCCTCGATCCGGTGGCCCTCGCGCAGCTCGAGGAGCGGTTCCGCAGGTTCAATCGGCCGATGGCCCCGGTCAACCGCCGCCAGGCCAACCTCCCGACCGGCGCCGACCGGCTCGACAACGACTGGGGCACCGCGCCCGGGTTCGCGTTCCCCACCCTGCGGGCGTGGTTCGCGTGCATGCCGGGGGTCCCGCGCGAGATGCGGGAGATGTTCGTCCACCGGGTGGTCCCGCCGATCACGTCGCGGTTCGCGCTCCGCCCCGGCCGGCTGGTCACGCTGCGCACGCTCGGGGTCGGCGAGTCCGACCTCCAGCAGGCGCTCGGCGACTGGGCCGCCCCGGAGGTCGTGGTCGGGTTCCGGACCAAGCTCCCGGAGAACCACCTCAAGCTCCGGTTCTCGCCCGACGTACCGGCCGAGGCGGTGACCGCCCACGTCCGCGACGTGCTCGGGCGGGTCGGGCGGTGGGTCTACACGATCGAAGGGGCGCCCGCGCCGATCGACGGGTACGACTGCGGCGGCGGCGCTCCGGCCGAGGTCGTCGGTCGGCTGCTGGCCGCCCGCGGCGAGACGCTCGCGATCGCCGAGTCGTGCACCGGCGGTCGGATCGCCGCCGCCTGCACCGCCGTCCCCGGGGCCAGCGCCTGGCTCGTCGAGGGCGTCGTCAGCTACGCGAACGCCGCGAAGGTCCGGCTGCTCGGGGTCCCCGAGGCCGAGCTCGCCGAGCACGGCGCGGTGTCCGAGGCCGTCGCCCGGTCGATGGTCCGCGGGGTCCGCGCCGGATCCGGGGCCACCTGGGGGATCTCGGTCACCGGGGTCGCCGGCCCGTCCGGGGGCACCCCCGACAAGCCCGTCGGCACCGTCCACGTGGCGGTCGAGGGCCCCTCCTCCACCGTCCACCGGCAGCTCGCCCTGCCGGGAGACCGCGAACGAATCCAGATCGTGACCGTGTCTGCCGCCCTCGAGCTCCTCCGTCGGCAGCTGGTCGCCTGACGCGCATGTCCAAACGCAAGCCACCGCCGCGCGATCGCTCGGCCGAATCCACCGAACCCTCCACCTCCGCCACCGTCGAGTCCAGGAGTCCCACCATGTCCGAAGACCGCAACAAGGCCATCGAAGCCGCCATCGCCTCCATCGAGCGTCAGTTCGGCAAGGGCGCGATCATGCGGTACGGCGACGCGGACGTGCCGAAGGTCGGCGCCGTGTCCACCGGCTCGCTCGGGCTCGACATCGCGCTCGGGATCGGCGGGCTGCCCCGCGGCCGGGTGGTCGAGATCTACGGCGCCGAGGCGAGCGGCAAGACCACCCTCGCCCTCCAGACCGCGGCCCAGGCCCAGCGCAACGGCGGCAGCGCCGCGTTCATCGACGCCGAGCACGCGCTCGACCCGAACTACGCGCGGGCGCTCGGGGTGAAGATCGACGAGCTGCTGATCTCCCAGCCGGACAACGGCGAGCAGGCGCTCGAGATCGCCGAGACCCTGGTCCGCAGCGGCGCGATCGACGTGATCATCGTCGACTCGGTCGCGGCCCTGGTGCCGAAGGCCGAGCTCGAGGGCGACATGGGCGACTCCCAGCCCGGCGCGCAGGCCCGGCTGATGAGCCAGGCGCTCCGGAAGCTGACCGGCGCGATCCACAAGTCGGACGCGGTGGTCGTGTTCATCAACCAGATGCGCGAGAAGATCGGGGTGATGTTCGGCAGCCCGAAGACCACCAGCGGCGGCAACGCGCTGAAGTTCTACGCGTCGATCCGGATGGAGGTCACCCGGATCGGGGCGATCAAGAAGGGGGAGGAGGTCCTCGGCAACCGGACCAAGGTCAAGGTGACCAAGAACAAGCTCGCTCCGCCGTTCCGTCAGGTCGAGTTCGACATCATGTACGGGCTCGGGGTGTCCGCCGAGGCCGAGCTGGTCGACCTCGGGACCCTGACCGGGATCGTCCGGAAGAGCGGTTCGTGGTTCGCGATGGAGAACGACCGGATGGGCCAGGGCAAGGACGCCGCGTGCGAGTTCCTCCGCACCCACCCGGAGGCGAGCGCGCGGGTCCGCGACCACGTGCTCAACCACTACGGGGTGGTCATGAAGGCCTCGAGCTCCGAAGAGAGCGAGCCCGTCGCCGAGGCGTGAGCCACGCCGCGAGGCCGAGGCCGAGCCCGAGCGTCGGGGCCGGTCCGGTGGCGGCGCACCCGCAGCCGCCAGGCTCGGAGCCGATCACCGTCGGGTCCGAGCTCGGTCCGTCCGCGTCGCCGGTGGATCCGGTCGATCCGGCGGTGGGCTCGCTCGTGGTCGCGCCGCCGGTGGTCGAACCGGTGGTCGAGCCGGTGGTCGCAGCGTCGACCGCGGTGACGATGAACGCCTGGTCGACCGTGCCCACGTCGGTCCACAGCCGGACCACGAACGACCCTGCGCCGACCGCGGTCGGCGTCCAGTCGATCGCGCCGGTGACGGGGTCGATCCGGGCGCCCGTCGGGAACGTGGGCAGCAACCACCAGTACGGGCCGTCCCCCGCCCCGACCGGAGCGTAGGTGAACGTCGACCCCACCGGGACCGTGGCGGCCGGGGACGACGTGATCGTCGGGGGCACCAGCGGAGCGGCGACCGCGATCCGCACGGCGTCCGAGACGGTGAACGGGTAATCGAACTGCACCAGCACCCCGCCGTCGGCGTACACGAACGGCCACCGCGGCTCGTACGGGATCCGCCGGTCGACCGGGCCGCCGGTCGGGGCCCAGTCGACCTCCCGGTGGTACGCGACGCCGTCCCACTGCTGGACCTCGGACCCGACCGGCGCGTCGACCGTCACCGTCAGCGCGCACGGCCCCCCGAGATCCGGCGGGAACACGAGCAGGTTCGACCGGGCGGCGGTCGCGGCGCGGAACCCGTCGGCGTCGGGCTCGGCCCAGTCGGCGACGTAGAACCCCCACTCGCACGCGGGCGGCTCGTGCTCGGCCAGCAGCGCCCACCCGAGCAGCCGCGACGCCGACGTCACGCCTGCCGCCGGATACTCCACGTCGTACAGGTCGCGCAGGGCCGTGTACACCGCGGTCCGCTGGCCGGCGAGCGGCGCCCACAGCGCGCCCTGGGGCTCGTACGACGCGTCTCCTCCTGCGCCGCCGCCCACGTGGTCCGCGAGGGTGTGATCGTCCTGGTACACCCGCTCGACGAACGTGGTCGCGAACCCGTCGACGTCGTCGTCGTCGAACGCGAGCCCGTGGTCGGCCGCGAGCACCGCGAAGTCGACGTCGATCGCACCGTGCGAGATGTCCTCCCCGGGCGAGACGTAGGTCCCGAGCCGGTAGTTCCACAGCCAACCGCCGTCGGAGGCCGCGGTCGGATCGGCCCGGAACCGGTCGGCCAGCGCGGCGGCGTGGTCCGTCGCCACCGGATCGCCGGTCAGGTCGGCGAGGATCACCAGCGCCCGACCGAGGGCCAACGCCTGGTTGATCGGGACGTCGTCGCCCGCGCCCGACAGGAACGTCGCGTCGGCCGGGAACCGGTACCAGTCGCCGGTCCACTCGAACTCGTGGAACGCGACCGTCTCGAGGGCGGCGGCGGTGTAGGCCGACGCCTTGTCTCCGAACGAGACGCCGTCGTACGCGAGCTCCCCTTCGAGCCCGGACGCCGCGACCAGCCGGGCGAACTCGGCGATCGGGTACACGATCATCCCGGAGTGGACGGCGTAGCAATATGGCTCGCCGTTCGGCTGGTAGTGCGTGTCGCGCCAGCACGCGCCGGACACCCCACGCCAGTCGGCCACCCCGCGGGCGTCGTCGCGGCTCGCGAGCACCCCGTCGGCGTGGTACGCGAGGCGGTCCAGCCACGCGGGGTCGCCGGTGGTCCGGAACATCGACGCGAGCGCCATCATCACGTACGACTCGCCCCACGCGAGGGTCGCGGTCTCGTTGTCCGCCGTCCGGTACCACTCCCCGCCGCCGACGTTGTCGTACGCGTCGAGCGCCGCGAGCGCCCCCGAAGACGCGCCCGCGCTCGACCCCAGGACCCATGGCACCAGCAGCATCGCGACCTCTCACGACAACGCCGGGCCGTCTGCTCCGCACTGCCAGCACGACCCGAACGTCGCCTCGTTGCGCTCGCCGCATCCTGCGCAGACCCACGCCGGGTGCACCAAGCGGGGCGCATTGTACACGACGAGGGCCGCCTCGGCGTTCGGCCGGTCGATCGCCGGGACCCACACCGACGGCCAGGTCTCGTGGATCGCGATCTCGCCCCGCGCGGTCGCGAGATCCCCGCGGATCAGCACTCGGACGCCGTTCTCGACCAGCCAGTCCCGCACCAGGAACGCGTCGGTCGGGCCACCGCCGCGGAACACGCAGACCCAGTCCATCCCGACGACTAACCCCTTGTCACCGGCGTGAGCAGCAATAGGTAGACCAGCTCGGTCCGCGTGCGCGGGCCCCGTGGAGAAGCCGCCGTGAGAGCCACCGAGATCCGCAAGGCGTTCCTGAGCCACTTCGAGCGCAACGGCCACCGGGTCGTCGCGTCGTCGCCGCTGGTCCCGCAGAACGATCCCACGCTGTACTTCGCCAACTCGGGGATGGTGCAGTTCAAGGATCTGTTCACCGGCAAGGACCACGCGCCGTACCCGCGGGCGACCACGGCCCAGAAGTGCATGCGGGTCAGCGGCAAGCACAACGACCTCGACAACGTCGGGCGCACCCCGCGCCACCACACGTTCTTCGAGATGCTCGGGAACTTCTCGTTCGGCGACTACTTCAAGGCCGACGCGATCCGGCTCGCGTGGGAGCTGCTCACCTCGACCCTGAAGATCGACGCCGATCGGCTGTGGGTCACGGTGTACGAGGACGACGACGAGGCGCTCGCCCTGTGGCGCGACGGGGTCGGGTTCCCCGAGCAGCGGATCCAGCGGCTCGGCGCGTCGGAGAACTTCTGGTCGATGGGCCCGGTCGGCCCGTGCGGCCCGTGCTCCGAGATCCACTACGACCACGGCGCGGCGATCGATCCCGAGCCCGGCGGGCCGGCGACCAACAGCCCGCGGTACGTCGAGATCTGGAACCTCGTGTTCATGCAGTACGAGCAGCACGCCGACGGCACCCGCGGCCCGCTCCCGAAGCCGTCGATCGACACCGGGATGGGCCTCGAGCGCGTCGCCGCCGTGCTCCAGGGCGTGTACTCGAACTACGACACCGACGTGTTCCAGCCGCTGATCCGGCGGGCGGCGGAGCTCGCGAAGGTCCGGTGGGGCGCGTCCGACGCGTCGGACACGGCGCTCCGGGTGATCGCGGACCACGCGCGGGCCGCAGCGTTCCTGATCGGCGACGGGGTGATGCCGTCGAACGAGGAGCGCGGCTACGTGCTCCGGCGGATCATGCGCCGCGGGATCGCGTTCGGCCAGCAGATCGGCCTCGAGCGGCCGTTCCTGCACGAGGTCGTCGCCGAGGTCGTCCGCACGATGAGCGACACCTACCCCGAGCTGGCGGAGCGGAGCTCGTTCGTCGACTCGGTGGTCCTCGGCGAGGAAGAGCGGTTCCGGCGCACGCTCGACCGCGGGATGAAGCTGCTCGACGCCGAGCTGATCGACGGCGGGTCGAAGGTGCTGGCGGGCCCGGTCGCGTTCAAGCTGCACGACACGTTCGGGTTCCCGCTCGATCTGACCGAGCTGATCGCGGCCGACCGCGGCTGGACCGTCGACTCCGCCGGGTTCGCGTCCGAGATGGAGCGCCAGCGCGAGCTCGGGCGCGGGGCGTGGAAGGGATCGGGCGAGAACGCCGTCGCCGAGCTGTGGCACGCGCTCCACACGACCCACGGCCCCACCACGTTCCTCGGGTACGACCACGGCCGCGCGGACGCGCAGGTGATCGCGATCGTCCATCGGTCGGGCGACGCCGAGTACACCCAGGTCCAGCGGCTGTCGGCCGGCGAGCGCGGGATCGTCCTGCTCGACCACACCCCGTTCTACGCCGAGAGCGGCGGTCAGGTCGGCGACACCGGCGTGATCGGCGCGTTCCGCGTGACCGACACCACCAAGGCCGCCGGGCTCCACCTCCACCTCGGCGAGGCCGACGAGCCGATCGAGGTCGGCCAGCAGGTCGAGGTCCAGATCGACGCGGCCCGGCGCGATCGGATCCGCCGGAACCACACCGGCACCCACCTGCTCCACAAGGCCCTGCGGGACGTGCTCGGCGACCACGTGACCCAGAAGGGCTCGCTGGTCGCGCCGGATCGGCTCCGGTTCGACTTCGCCCACCACCGGGCGATGACCGCCGACGAGCTCGGGGCGGTCGAGCAGCAGGTCAACGAGCAGATCCTCGCGAACAAGGACGTCGAGACGCGGCTCGACGAGCTCGATCGGGCGGTCGCGTCCGGCGCGATGGCCCTGTTCGGCGAGAAGTACGACACCCAGGTCCGGGTGATCACCGTGCCGGGCTACTCGGTCGAGCTGTGCGGCGGCACCCACTGCGCGCGGACCGGCGACATCGGCCTGCTGCGGATCCAGTCCGAGGCCGGCGTCGCGGCGGGGGTCCGGCGGATCGAGGCCCAGACCGGCACCGGCGCCCTCGCGCTGGTCCGGCAGGACGCGGACCGGCTCGCCGACGCGGCCCGGCGGCTGAAGACCGATCCGGCGCGGGTGGTCGAGTCGATCACCAAGCTCCAGGAAGATCGCCGGTCGCTCGAGAAGCAGCTCGCCGAGCTGAAGCGCGACGTCGCGAAGGCGGCCGCGGGCGACCTGATCGGGCAGGCCCGGGTGGTATCCGGGGTCAAGGTGCTGGCGGCCGAGTTCGACGGCGACCTGCGCGAGCAGGCCGACCGCCTGCGCGATCAGCTCGGGTCGAGCCTGGTGGTCCTGCTGTCGAACCGCGGCGGCAAGGTCCAGCTCGTCGCCGCGGCGAGCAAGGACATCGCAGGATCCCGGGTCCACGCCGGCAAGGTGATCGAGGCGATCGCCCCGCTGGTCGGCGGGCGCGGCGGCGGACGGCCGGATCTGGCCCAGGCCGGGGGGACCGATCCGTCCGGGATCGGCGCCGCGTTGGACCGCGTGTACGCGTTCGCGGCCGAGGCCCTCGGGTCCGCGGTCGGCTGACGCGGTCGGGGTGGAGGGCGGCCGCCCGCGGCGTGTTAGGGGGCCGCCCCACCTCAGGAGCGAACATGAAGCTGTCGGAGCTGAAGGTCGTCGTCACCGGCGGAGCGAGCGGCATGGGCCGGTGCTTCGCGGTCGAGCTCGCGCGCGCGGGCGCCGCGGTCGCGGTCGCCGACCTCGACGAGGCGAAGATGGCGGAGACCGTCGCCGCCGGGGCGGGCCTGCCGGGCCGGATCACGTCGATCAAGGCGAACGTCGCGGTCGAGGCCGACGTGGTCGCGATGATCGAGACCGCCGCCGCCCAGCTCGGCGGCCTGAACGCCCTGGTCAACAACGCCGGGATCTTCCGGGACGGCCTGCTGGTCAAGCCGGACAAGGAGACCGGCGCGATCAAGAAGATGTCGCTCGACCAGTGGAACGCGGTGATCGCCGTCGATCTCACCGGTCCGTTCCTGTGCACCCGCGAGTTCGCGGCGAAGATGATCTCCACCGGCACGAAGTCGTCGTGCATCGTGAACATCAGCTCGATCGCCCGCCACGGCAACCCCGGCCAGACGAACTACTCGGCCGCGAAGGCCGGCCTCGTCGCCGACACCAAGCTGTGGGCCAGCGAGCTCGCCCGGTACGGGATCCGGGTCGGCGCGATCGCGCCGGGGTTCATCGACACCCCGATCCTCCAGGGGATGCGCCCCGAGGTGCTCGAGGGGATGCTGAAGGCGGTCCCCCTCCGCCGGACCGGCGCTCCGGAGGAGATCTTCGCCGCGGTCCGGTTCATCGTCGAGTGCGACTACTTCACCGGCAAGTGCGTCGACGTCGACGGCGGGATGACGCTGTAGCAGGGCCGGGCGGGCCAGCCGGTCGAGCCGGCCAGCCGGCGCCAGCCGGTCGGGCCGGCGACGGTCGGGCAGGGACCCGAGCCTGCCCGAGTCTCGTGCTCGGGCCGGCTCAGCCGTGCTCGAGGTACTTCATCCGCGTCTCGTACAGCACCGCCTCGATCAGCCGGGCCTCCTCTTCGTCGAGGTTGCCCTTGGTCTTCTCGTGGAGGACCCCGAGCAGATCGATCGTGTGTTTGGCGAGGGCGAGGTCTTTCTCGGCGTCCGGGCCCTCGCCGAGGTGCTGCATCGCGGAGGTGGCGAGCGACACCACGAACGACGCGAACGTCACGGGCGGGAGCTCGCGCGGGTTGGTTGCGGCCTGCTGGGACACCGGTTCCCCCATGAGACCCCGATCGGTAAGCGCCAATCGCGCGTCGACAAGTCCCGGTTGTCGCGGAGCGGGAACACCGATACGGTGCGCGTCCATGTCGTACCCGCGGTCGCTCCGTCTCGTGCTGTTGGTGTTGTTCGCCCTCGGGCTCGCGCTCGGGCCGGCGGGCGACGCGTGGGCTGCCCCGAAGCGCGCCCCGTCCGCGGAGGACCTGTACGAGCAGGGCCTGCGCCAGATGCGGCGCGGCTACTACACCAAGGCGCTCGAGTCGTTCAACCGGGTGCGGAACTACCACCGCGACGATCCGCTGTCGGTCAAGGCTCAGCTCGCGATCGCCGACCTGCACTACAAGAAGGGCGACTTCGAGCAGGCGAAGGTCGCGTACGAGGAGTTCGCGTCGCTCCACCCGCGCCACGAGAACCTCGACTACGTCACGTTCCGGATCGGGCAGTCGGTGTACCGCCGCGCCCCGAAGTTCGCCGGCCGCGATCAGGCGCCGACCAAGACCGCGGTCAACGTGTGGACCGGGTTCGACAGCCGGTTCCCCGAGTCCGCGTACGTCGACGACGTGAACCGTCTGCTCACCCGCGGCCGCAGCCGGCTCGCGGCGAAGGAGCTGTTCGTCGCGAAGTTCTACGCCCGCAAGGAGGCCTGGGGGGCCGTCCGAGGCCGCACCGAGTACCTCGTCCGTCGGTACCCGGACGTGCCGCACGTGGGCGAGGCGCTGGAATACCTCGGGGTGTCGCTCCACGCGTGGGGCTCGGTCGACGAGGCGAACGCGATCCGCGACCGCCTGGCCACCGCGTACCCCGACTCGAAGTACCTGCACCGCCTCGATCGGGCGCTCGCTCGCCCGCCCGGCACACCGCCGGACGACAAGGTGTTCGTCCGACCGTACCGGATCCGCGGCGCGCCTGCGATGTCGGGCACCGGGGCCACCGCCGGACCATGATCGCCGTGGCCGGTCCGTCCCGACCGTGCCGCGTGGATCTCGTTGACAGCGACGACCCGGACCGGCTATCAGTGCGGCTGTTCCTTGGGCCCGAGAGTTCCGGAGGGAGGAGACATGACGCGGTATCTGGCGAGCCTCGCGGCAGCGATGCTGATCGCGTGCGGTGGCGACAGCAGCGACACGAAGGACACCGGCGGCACCGCCGGTGACGACGATGACGATGCGTGCGGCAACAGCATCTCGAAGCAGTTCCCGACCGACGGCGACACCGACGTGTTCTACAAGACCGACGTCCGGTTCACCCTCGCCGTCGAAGACGCCACGGCCGTGATCGCCGTGACCGACGGCTCGGGCGCCGAGATCCCCGGCACCACCGACGTGGTGGGCACGCTGGTCGTGTGGACCGGCGACGACCTCACCCCGAGCACCGCGTACACCGCCACCCTCACCTACGCGTGCGGCTCGGCGGCGGTCAGCTGGACCACCAGCGACGTCGGCGGCCCGGTGGCCGGCGACCTCACCAGCAAGGTGTTCGCGCTCGACCTCGCCAGCGGCGACTGGGTCAACCCGGCGGGCGTCGGCGATCTCCTCGCCAGCCAGCTCGGCGAGACCCAGATCTTCGTGACCCCGACCGCGATCACCGCGGACCAGATCACGATGCTCGGCGGCATCGGCGAGGCCGGCGTGCAGGACTTCTGCTCGCCCACCATCCCGTTCCCGCCGGCCGACTGGATCGACCCGTACTTCGAGCTCCAGAGCGATCTGCTCCCGCTCGTGGTCGCCGGCCTGACGATCAACATCGAGGACCTGTCCCTGTCCGGCGCGTTCGCGTCCGACGGCAGCCGGATCCAGGGCGCGGCGCTCGCCGGCTCGATCGACACCCGCCCGCTGGCCGGGATCTTCGACAGCACCGACCCGAACGCGGTGTGCGACCTCGTCGCCACGTTCCAGGTCGCGTGCGAGGCGTGCAGCGACGGCAGCGGCGACTTCTGCCTGTCGGTGTACGTCGACGCGATCGAGGCGGCGAACCTCCCGGGCGTGGTGCTCGAGGAGATCACCGACGCCGAGATCGAGCAGAACCCGGACTGCGCTACCACCACCTCGCGCTGATCCATCACCGAACATCGGCGATCTCCGCCGATGTCCGCGTGTCGGCCGGGTCCACGGGCCCGGCCGTTCTCGTTCAGACCCCGGAGTGCCGCGATGTCGACGACCCCTCGATGGCTGCTCGCCCTGACGCTCGCCGCATGCACCGGCGGCGACGACAAGGCCGACGGTGACGGCGACGCCGACACCACCCCGGCCGACGGGGACGCCGACGCCGACGCCGACGCCGACGCCGACGCCGACTCCGACGCCGACGCCGACCCGTGCGACAACCCGGTCCTCGACACGTTCCCGGACGACGGGGACCCGGACGTGTACTTCCAGACCGACGTGCGGTTCACCCTGACCGCCGAGGACGCGAGCGCCACCGTCACCGTCGCCGACGCGGGCGGGGCGACGGTGCCGGGCGCGACCGACGTGACCGGGACCCTGGTGACCTGGAGCGGCGACGATCTGGCGTCGAACGCGGACTACACCGCGACCCTCGCCACCGCGTGCGGGTCCACCACCACCCATTGGGCCACCGGCGACGTGGGGCCGCCGGTCGATGGCGACCCGACCGGCGCCGTGTACGCGCTCGACCTCGCGGGCGGCGAGTGGGTCGAGCCGCCCGCGGTCGGCGCGTTGCTCGCCAGCCTCCTCGGCGACACCGAGATCCTCGTGTCGCCGACCGACGTGACCGCGACGCGGATCACGATGCTCGCGGCGGTCGGCGCCGGGGGGGTCCAGGACGCGTGCTCCCCGACGATCCCGTTCCCGGCAGCGGACTGGACCGACCCGACGTTCGCGTTGGAGAGCGACCTGCTCCCGCTCGACGTGGCCGGGGTGCTGATCGAGATCCGGGACCTGTCGCTGTCCGGCGGGTTCGCCCCCGACCTCGACCGGCTCCAGGGCGTGTCGCTCCGCGGCCAGATCGACACCCGGCCGCTCGCCACCCTGATGCTCGGCGAGGAGGGCGCGGTGTGCGACCTCGTCGCCGCGCTGGCGGTCGACTGCGCCCCGTGCAGCGACGGCGAGCCGTTCTGCCTCGCGACGTACATCGACGCGATCGACGCCGCGCGGGTCGCCGGCGGGACCCTGGTGGAGATCGATCCGACGGACATCGATTCGAACCCGGATTGCGCGCGCTGAGTTCGCAGCGAGTCCGGAGTCGGGCGGTTAACATGCGGAGTCCGGGTCCTGCGGGGGCCTGGTCCACCTTTCCGGAACACCGGGGCACTTGGAGATGGGTATGCGCTTTGGCCTGGTTGGACATCCGTGGGTCCTGTGCATCGCGTTCATCGCGTGCAGCGAGGATCCGAAGACCGACACCGACGGCGGCACCACCCCGGCCGACGACGGCGACGCGGACACCGACGCCGACGCCGACTCGGACACCGACACCGACTCCGACGCCGATGCCGACTGCACCGCCACGATCGTCGCGGTCGACCCGGCCGACGGGGCCACGCTGGTCCCGCTCGACGCCGAAGTGACCGTGTCGTTCGACGCGGCGATCACCGCGACCGACCCGCTGTCGATCGACGTGTCCGGCGCCACCGGCACCGTCGCCCTCGCCGGAGACGGCCTGTCCGCCACCTGGACCGGCGCGCTCGACCCCGACACCGCGTACACCGTGAACGCGAACGTGTGCACCGACACCTCGTCCACCACGTTCACCACCCTGCCGCCGTCGATCGACCCGTCGACCGTCGAGGGCAACACCTACGCGATCGCGTGGGACGACCTGAACATCACCGAGCCGCAGAACTCGGTGGCGATCGAGCTGCTGATCCAGGTCGACGCGATCCTCGCCCAGGTCCTCGCGATCGACCCGGTCACCCTGCTCGCCGACGCCGCCGCCACGATCGGCACCGACGACGGCACCGGGCTGCTCGAGCCCGACTGCGCGATCGCGACGGTCCAGACGGCGGACTTCTCGCTCAACCCGTATTTCTCGATCGACGGCACGATCTCGATCACGATCGACAGCGCCGGCACCGCGGTCGACATCGAGGACTTCCAGCTCCTCGCCCGGGTGTCCGAGGACAGCTCGGCGCTCGAGGACGTTCGGATCAGCGGCCTGATCGCCACCGAGCAGATCAATCCCCCCGGCGTCGAGTGCGCCAACCCCGCGCTGTCGATCCTCGCGCCGACCTGCGTGCCGTGCACCACCTCCGCGAGCGGTGACTGCATGTTGTTCGAGGCGAACGCGGCCGTGGCCCCCGTCGTCGCCGGCGTCGACATCGCCGGGACCTGCGGCCTGTAGGAACGCCCCGTCGTTCTGGTCGGGTTCGCGTCTGGCGCGGGTCGGTGCCTCCGGCCCGCGAACAGGTCGCGCCGCCGCGCAGGCCCGTGGAGGCGGCGCACGTCGTGGCTCGGGCGCAGGCCAGCGCCCCCTCACTCCGCGCCGTTGCGGCGACCCTCGCGTCCGCTGCTGCGTCTCCAGCGCACGGACCGGGTCACGGGGTCTCGAGCGGGATCCCGAGGATCGCTCCGACCCGGACGATGTCCGGCGGGGGCGGCGCGACGAACCGGAGTGCCGCCCCGGTCGTCGGGTGGACGAACGCGAGGGTCCACGCGTGGAGCAGCGGCCGGTCTCCCGACGGGTCGACCGCCTCCCGCAGCCGGCTCGGGACGGCCGACGCGCCGCGGCGCGCGTACAGCCGGTCGCCGAGCAGCGGCGCCCCGAGCTCCGACAGGTGGACCCGGACCTGGTGGGTCCGCCCGGTCTCGAGCCGACAGGTGACGAGGCCGACGGTACCTGCGCGTCCGCGGACCTCCCAGTGGGTGACCGCGCGCCGACCGCGGTCCGCCTCGGCGGTACTCGCGAACCGCAGCCGATCGGTCGGGTGGCGGGCGAGCCGGCTCTCGATCCGCCCCCGATCGCGGTCGGGCGGGTCGTGGACCCACGCGAGGTACACCCGGCCAGCGGAGTGGTCCGCGAACTGGGCGGCGAGCGACCGGTGGGCGACGTCGGTCTTCGCGACCACCAGCAGGCCGCTCGTCCCGCGATCCAACCGGTGGACCAGCCCCGGCCGCTGCTCCCCGCCGACCGACGACAGCCCGTCGAGGTGGTGGAGCAGCGCGTTGACCAGCGTCCCGTCGGCGTGCCCGGGGGCCGGGTGCACCACCATCCCCGCCGGCTTGTCGACCACCGCGACCGCGTCGTCCTCGAACACCACGGTCAGCGGCAGGTCCTGCGCCTCGACCCGCGACGGCGCCGCCGGGGGCACCGCGACCGTCAGCGTGTCGCCGGCCTCGGCCCGG
>JBEBJW010000013.1:0-19028 GCA_040079715.1 Myxococcota bacterium
GGCCGGAGCCGGAGCGGGGCCAGGGACCGGAGCGGCCGGGACCGGAGCGGGGACCGGCGGCGGCGCGGGTACCGGAGACGCTGGAACCGGAGACGCTGGGACCGGAGACGGCGCGGGCTCGACCGCCGGGGCCGGCGCCGGAGCCGGGATCGGCGCAGCAGGCACCGGAGCCGGGATCGGCGCAGCAGGCACCGGCGCAGCGACCCCCGGGACCGGGACCGCAGGCACCGGCGCAGCGGGCTCGGGCGTCGGCGCAGGCGCGGGCGCCGGCCGAGGCTCGGGCGCGGCCTCCGGAGCCGGCACAGGAGCGGGCACAGGCGACCCGTCCGGCGCGGGAGACTCGGGGCGGGTCTGCGCCTGGGCCCGCGGCGGGACCGGCTCCGGCGCCGGCGGCGGAGCGGGCTCGGGCTCGGCCGGGACCGGCACCACCACCGGGATCGGCGGGGGCGGCTCGGGCTCGACCGTCTCCGTCTGCGCCCGGATGTAGCCGACGAGGAACACCAGCGCCCACAGCGACACCCCGAGGGTGATCACCGCGCCGAACCCGAGCAGGGCCAGCGGCAGCGTCCGCCCGCGGGGCGCCCGGCCGGTCGGCGGCAGGACCTGCGGCGGCGGCGGCGGCATCGGGCTGTGGACCCCGGCGCCGTCCGGGACGATCGACGGCATCCGCATCGTCTCGCCCTCCGGCGGGCGCACCGCCGGCTTGCCCTTCGACGGGGGCGGGGCCTTGACCTTCGACGCGGCGGGCGGACCGGTGGTGTCCGGGCCGATCGGGATCGACCCGGCGCTCGCGCCGACGGCGCCGGGACGGAGGTCCGGCGCCGTGCGCGGTCGGTGCTCGGCCCCGCCCGGGGACTCGCGGACCGGCGCCGGCTGGTCGGTGCGGACGTCGGCGTCCGGATCGAGGTCGTCTTCGTCTGCGGGGCCGGCGTCACCGTCGCCGTAGTCGAAATCCGCCGAGCGGTCGGGTCGGAGCCCGTGCGGGGCCGTGTCCTCGGTCGCGCCCTCGTCGGTGATCGGCGTACGGCGAGGATCGTACGCGTCGCTCACCGCCTGGCGGATCTCCGACGCGAGCGACGAGCCCCGGCCGACGATCGTGGTCGGCGCGTCCTCGGCGTCTTCGTCCGGGGCCTCCTCGTCGTCGTCGAGCACGATCTCGCCGCGGCGGGCGCGCTGGAGCACGTCGACGAAGTGCCGGTCGAGGTCGTCGAGGTCGTCGATCTTGATCCAATCGCGGCCGTCGTACGACAGCAGGTCCCGCCGGTCGACCTGGCCCTCGCTCAGCAGCTCGAGCAGCGACTGGAGCTCGTACAGCTGGTAGGTGACCCGCGGACCGCGGCGGACCCGCCAGGTGATGCCGACCGACGCGAAGTCGATGGTCCGGACCGACGGGACCTCCGGCCGCGCGCGCGGCGTGGGCGCGGAGCCCTTCGCGGCCTCGCGGTACACCACGAACCGCTCGCCGCACCGCGGGCAGGTGATCTTGGCGCCGCGCCCCTGCAGCTTCGACTCGTGGATCTTGTAACGGGCGCTGCACGCCGGACAGGTGACGATCATGGTCGGCTCGCCGGCTCTCCCCAACGGTCGGTACGCTAGCACAACGTACAGGGCGAGGGGTCGAGTCCGCCCCGCCATCGCTCAGTCGGCGACGATCTTCAGCTCGCGCGTCGGCGGGATCCAGATCAACTTCGACGCGAACTCGACCTGGAGCTTGCCGCTGGCGAGCCGCCGGATCTCGCCGACCCCGTGGTTCGGGTGGAGGATCCGGACCCCGATCGCGAGCTGCTCGGCGCTCTCGACGTCGATCACGGTGTACTGCTCCTCGGGCGGAGGCGCGATCGGGGTCATCCGCCGCTGGCGGTGCGCGAGGAACGTCCCGAGCTTGGTGGTGGCCTCGTCGGCCTCGATCCGGCGCTGCTCGCGCTCGCCGGTCACCGGGTCTCCGCCGGGGACCTCGCCGTCGAGCACCTCGAGCGGCACCCCGTACAGGAACCGCGAGGGGGCCGCCGGGCTCCCGGTGATGTCGCGGACCGACCGGGTGACGATCAGCCGCTGCATCGCCCGGGTGAACGCGACGTACGCGAGCCGCCGCTCCTCCTCGAGCCCGGCCTCGGCGTTCCGCTCGTGCGGGAACATCCCCTCGTTCATCTGGACCACGAACACGACCGGGTACTCGAGGCCCTTCGACGAGTGGACGGTCATCAGGGTGACCTCGCCGCCGTCCGGCACGTCGTCCGAGTCGGCGGACAGGGCCACCCGGTCGAGCCACGCGACCAGCTTGTCCATCGGGCCGGGGCCGGTGCCCTCGGGGGTCGGGAACGCCGCCACGTCCGCCACCAGCGCGTCGAGGTTCTCGAGCCGGCCCTTCGCCTCGTCGACGACCGCCCCGTTCGCGTCGCGGTCGCTCTCGAGCCACGCGCGGTACCCGGACCGGTCGATCACCTCGCGGACCAGCTCCGCCAGCCCCACGTCGCGGGCGAGGTCCGACAGCGCGTCGATGATCCCGGTGAACGCGGAGATCCCCTTCTCTCCGGCCGAGCGACCGGCGCCGCGGGCCCTGGCGGTCGCGAGCAGCGGCAGGCCGCGGTTGTGCGCGTCGAGCCGGAGGTCGGCCAGGGTCTTCGTGCCCACCCCGCGCGGCGGCACGTTGACGATCCGCAGGAACGCGGCGTCGTCGCCCGGGTTCACCACCAGGCGGAGGAACGCGAGCAAATCCCGGACCTCCCGCCGCTCGTAGAACTTCCGCCCGCCGACGACCTTGTGGGCGATCCGCGCCGACCGCAGCGCGGCCTCGAAGTGGCGCGCCACCGCGTTCGTCCGGTACACGATCGCGATCTCGCCGGCGGCGATCCCCATCCGGCGGAGCTTGCCGATCGCGTCGGCGACCCGGGCCCCCTCCTCGCGCGGACCCTGGGCGACCATCAGCTGGACCTTCGGGCCGTTCGGCGACTCGGTCCACAGCTTCTTCTCGAGCCGGCCGGTGTTGTGGGCGACGACCGCGTTGGCGAGCGCGAGGATGTTGCCGGTGGACCGGTAGTTCTGCTCGAGCCGGACGACCTTCGCCTCCGGGTAGTCCGTCTGGAACGACAGGATGTTCGACACCTCCGCCCCGCGGAACCCGTAGATCGACTGGTCGTCGTCGCCGACCACCGCGATGTTCCGGTGCTCGTCCGCCAGCAGGCGCAGCAGCTTGTACTGGCCGCGGTTCGTGTCCTGGTACTCGTCGACGAGCACGTATCCGAACCGATCGCGCCACTTCGCCAGCACCTCCGGCACCGTCTCGAACAGCGTGACGACCTTGCCGATCAGGTCGTTGAAGTCGAGGGCGTCCGACGCCTTCATCGCGTCGTCGTACTCGCGCCACACCCGGATCAGCGGGTCGCCGACGTGGGACCGACGCTCGTCGAGCACCTCGTCCGGCCCGAGCATCCGGTTCTTGTAGTGGTCGATCCGGCTCGAGATCTCGCGGGCGTCGATCCGACCGGGATCGTAGCCCGCCCCGGCGATGATCCCCTTCAGCAGGCGGAGCTGATCGTCGTCGTCGTAGATCGCGAACCGGCGGGTGTACCCGAGGTGCTCGATGTCGGTCCGCAGGATCCGGGCGCAGGTCGAGTGGAACGTGCTGACCCACACCCGCTCGGCGTTCGCGCCGATCAGCTCGGCGACCCGCTCGCGCATCTCCGCCGCGGCCTTGTTGGTGAACGTGACCGCGAGCACCTTGTCCGGCGCCACCCCGCAGTGGAGCAGGTGCGCGATCCGCCGCGTCAACACCCGGGTCTTGCCCGATCCGGCCCCGGCGAGCACCAGCACCGGCCCGGTGATCGAGGTCACCGCGGCGCGTTGCTCGGGGTTCAGGCGGACCAGGTGCTCGGGCTCCTCCTCGGCGCCCTCGGCCGTCACTCCCGGCCCCGTCCGGCGCGGGCGCGGTTCCGCTCGCGGATCCGCGGGGCCTTGCCGGTCAGCACCCGCTCGTCGGCCCGCTCGACCATCAGTGCCTCGTCCGGCACGTCCCGGCTGACGGTGGACCCCGCGCCGACGATCGCGCCGGCGCCGATCCGGACCGGGGCGACGAGGGACGAGTTGCTGCCGACGAACGCGCCGGCGCCGATCTCGGTCCGGTACTTGCCGAACCCGTCGTAGTTGCAGGTGATGGTGCCGGCGCCGATGTTCGCCCCGTCGTGGACCTCGGCGTCCCCGAGGTACGTGAGGTGGCTCGCGCGGACGCCCGGGTGCAAGGTGGACTTCTTGACCTCGACGAAGTTCCCGACCTTCACGTCCTCGACCAGCACGGTGCCCGGCCGGAGGTGGGCCATCGGGCCGACGGCGCAGTCGGGGCCGATCGTCGCGCCCTCGCACACCGTGTACGGCTTGATCTCCGCCCGCTCGCCGACGAGGGTGTCGTCGAGGATCGCGCCCGGGTGCACGATCGCGCCCGCCGCGACCCGGGTGGCGCCGCGCAGCACGCAGCCGGCCCACAGCGACGCGCCGGGGGCGACCTCGACCGTGGTCTCGACCCACACCCGGTCCGGATCGTGGACCCGGACGCCGGACTGGGCGAGGGCGGCGACGTATTGCCGGACCACGTGCGGCTCGGCCTTCCACACGGACGACGCGTCGTACGCGACGTGCTCGCCCGCGTACGGCCCCGACGCCCCGACCGAGCCCGGGGTGGACGCGTGGGCGTCGACCAGCCGCCGGAGCGCCTCCGGCGACAGCGCGAGCCAGCCGCCCGGGACCACCACGGCGCCTTCCGGATGGTCGGTCCAGTGGAGGCCGGCCCGGCCGACGAGCCACCGCCAGTGATCGGCGACGGTGCGGCCGGCGAGCGGCTCCGCGGCGAGGTCTTGTTCGAGCTGGACGTACACGCGGGTCATCCCCGTCCCCTAACCGGAGTATACGGGGTCGGTGAGCCGCACCCGTCCCGACGGCGACCGCACCCGCGAGCGGATCCTCGACGTCGCCCTGCCGTTGTTCGCGGAGTCGGGGTTCGCGGGCACCTCGGTCCGGACGATCGCCACCGCCGCCGGGGTCAACGTCGCGACGCTCGCGTACCACTTCCAGGACAAGGAAGGGCTGTACGACACGGTCGTCCAGCGGCTGCACGCGGACCTCGCCGGGTTCCCGACGTCTCCGACGGCCGCCCCGCCGGCCGACGCGCTCCGGTGGTACATCGGCGAGGCGTGGGCGTTCGCGCGGGCCCACCGGCAGCACCTCCGGCTCCTGCTCCGCCACGTGCTCGACCACGGCGCCCAGCCGCAGGTGGTCCTCGACCGGTGGTCCGAGCCGCTGTTGGTCCGGGCGGACGCGCTGCTCGCGCCGTTTCGACCGGACTGGCCACCCGCGCGGCGGCGGATGCTGGTGCTGTCGCTGATGCACCTCACCGTGCGGCTCGTGCTCGAGGATCCGCGCCAGCTCTCGCTGATGAGCGGGATCCCCGAGGACGCGATCGAGCGCGAGGTGGTCGATTGGCTCGCCGGGCTGGCCGGGCGGGAGCTCGGTCTGGACCGATGAACGCGCGTGACGGGCTCGCCGCGGGACGGTACATGGATGCGGGTTGCCGCGGAGGCCGAATGACGACGGTGCGCAAGCCGCCAGACCGGGAGACCACGCAGGAGGTGGTGGGGAGCGCGCCGGACCTGTCCGAGCGCCGAACCGCCCCGCGGTACTCGCCGGATCCGCTCGTGCCGGTGCTGTTCGCCCACCCGGAGGCCGAGACGCCCACCGCCGGGCTGATCGCCGACGTGAGCAACGGCGGGGCGCGGATCGTGGCCCCGCCCACCGCCCGGCCCCACCTCCACTGGGGCGATCCGTTGACGATCATGATCTCGTACAGCGACTCCGCCCGAGAGGCCGGGATCGAGGGGATGACCCTCAACGCCACCGTCGTCCGGCTGGCGGTCGACGCGTCGGGGTTCGTGCTCCAGGCGAGGTTCGACCGCACCAACGGCGACTGGACCTCGCTCGAGGGGTGGATCCGCCAGCTCGCGGCCTGACTCGCTGCGCTCGACCCGAGACGATCGCGGCGGGCTGCGTTTGGGGATCCACAGGTCGAGCCGCCGGCGCGGAGCTCCGGGTGGCGTCCCGTCGTCCGCCACCGAGCGAGCAACCGCACCGCATCCCGTCGATCCCCAGGTCGAGCCGCCGGCGCGGAGCTCCGGGTAGAGGTCCACGAGCGGGCCCCATCCGGCGACGTTCGGCCGTCGGAGCCGCGACAGGTTATCGGTCCCGGCAGGTCGCGCGCGCGACCCGGGGCTGGTCTCGTTCGGGATCGCCGCGGGATCGAGCGGCGGGTCCTCCGCGGGATCGTCCCGCGCCGTCGACCTTGCCCCACCCGCGTCGCGGCGCTAAGCCCCACCGTCCACCGACCGGCTTCTACCGGTCTTCGTTGCGGAGCCAGCCGTGCTCGAAGATCTCTCCAAAGTCCGAAACATCGGGATCAGCGCCCACATCGACTCGGGCAAGACCACGCTCACCGAGCGCATCCTGTTCTACACCGACCGGATCCACGCGATCCACGAGGTGCGCGGAAAGGACGGCGTCGGCGCGAAGATGGACTTCATGGAGCTCGAGCGCGAGCGCGGGATCACGATCCAGTCCGCGGCCACCCACGTGGAGTGGAAGGATCACCACATCAACATCATCGACACCCCGGGACACGTCGACTTCACGATCGAAGTCGAGCGGTCGCTCCGGGTGCTCGACGGCGCGATCCTCGTGCTGTGCGGCGTGGCCGGCGTCCAGTCGCAGTCGATCACCGTCGATCGCCAGATGCGTCGGTACGGCGTTCCGCGGCTCGCGTTCGTCAACAAGCTCGATCGCCAGGGCGCGAACCCGTACCGGGTCAAGACGCAGCTCCGCGAGAAGCTCCGGCTGAACGCGTACCTCGTCCAGATGCCGATCGGGATCGAAGACCGGCTGAAGGGCCTGGTCGACCTGGTCCAGATGAAGGCGTTCATCTTCGAGGGCGAGCACGGCGAGATCATCAACGAAGTGCCGATCCCCGACGACATGAAGGACGAGGTCCAGAAGTACCGCGAAGAGCTGCTCGACGGCGTGTCGATGCTCGACGACGGCATCATGGAGATGATGCTCGAGGAGCGCCTGACGAACGACGCCCTCCACGTCGCGATCCGCAAGGCCACGGTCGCGAACAAGCTCGTGCCGGTGTTCTGCGGCTCGGCGTACAAGAACAAGGGCGTCCAGCTCCTGCTCGACGGCGTCAACGCGTACCTCCCGGCCCCGTACGACGTCGAGAACCGCGCGTACGACCTCGCCAACGGCAACGTCGAGGTGGTCATCGAGACCAACCCGAACAAGGCGATGGTCGGGCTCGCGTTCAAGCTCGAGGAAGGCCGGTACGGTCAGCTGACCTACATCCGGGTCTACCAGGGCAAGATCAACAAGGGCATGTTCATCCACAACATGCGGTCGAAGCAGAAGGTCAAGGTCGGCCGCCTCGTCCGGATGCACGCGAACGAGATGGAAGACATCGAGGAGTCCGGCCCGGGCGACATCGTCGCGCTGTTCGGCGTGGACTGCAACTCGGGTGACACGTTCACCGACGGCACGGTCGAGATGTCGATGACCAGCATCCACGTCCCGGATCCGGTCATCCACTACACGATCAACACGACCGACCGCAGCGCCGCCCAGAACCTGTCGAAGGCGCTGCAGCGGTTCAGCAAGGAAGACCCCACGTTCCGGGTCGCCTCGGATCCGGAGACCGGCGAGACCATCATCTCCGGGATGGGCGAGCTCCACCTCGACGTGTACCTCGAGCGGATGCGCCGGGAGTACAAGGTCCCGGTCGAGAGCAGCCCGCCGCGGGTCGCGTACCGCGAGACGATCACCCGTCGGGCGGACTTCAACTACACCCACAAGAAGCAGACCGGCGGCTCCGGCCAGTACGGTCGGGTCGGCGGGTGGCTCGAGCCGTGGGAGGAAGGGCACTACGAGTTCGTCGACGACATCGTCGGCGGCGTGATCCCGCGCGAGTTCATCCCGTCGTGCGACAAGGGCTTCCAGGCGATGCTCGAGAAGGGCCAGCTGATCGGCGCTCCGGTCACCGGCATCAAGGCGGGCATCAACGACGGCCAGTTCCACGCGGTCGACTCGTCCGACATCGCGTTCCAGCTCGCCGCCCGCGGCGGGTTCCGCGAGGCCTACCCGAAGGCGGGTCCGGTGATCCTCGAGCCGATCATGAAGGTCGGGTGCGAGGGTCCGGCCGAGTTCCACGGCGCGATCGTCGGCACCCTGATGGGTCGCCGCGGCGTGATCATCAGCTCGACCGAAGAGGAAGGCTTCACCCAGATCGAGGCCGAGGTCCCGCTGTCCGAGATGTTCGGCTACTCGACCACCCTCCGGTCGGCGACCCAGGGCAAGGCCGAGTTCACCATGGAGTTCGCGAAGTACGCCAAGGTGCCGGACGGGATCGCGAAGGAGCTGATGCAGAAGTACCAGGAAGAGCAGGCCAAGAAGCACAAGTAGCGAGGCCCGCGGAGTCACCATGGCGGACGAGGTCTACGTCGGCAGCCCGCTGACCGCGCTCGCGGCGGCGCTCGGTTCGGGGACCGGTTCCGGCCCCGCCACCGGGTTCCTCCCGGCGGGCGGCGTCGGCGCGGTGATCGCCCGGTCCGGGGTCGGCAAGACCCCGCTGATCGTGCACCTCGGCCTCGAGGTGTTGCTCCGCGGCAAGCAGATCCTCCACGTCTCGATCCGCGACTCGGTCGACCACGCGCGCGCCCACTACGACGAGGTGCTGCGCGCGATCGGCGACCGGTCGCGGATCGGCGATGGGGCGCTGAAGATCGAGCGCGGGCGGATGATCCACAGCTTCCACGGTCGCCCGTTCGACGTGGCCCCGATCGAGCGCAACCTGGCGATGCTGGCCGAGTCGGCGCAGTTCGCGCCCGAGGTCGTGCTGGTCGACGGGTTCGACGGGCTCGCGTCGGCGGCGGCGGCGCTGCCGGCCCTCCGGGACCTCGCCGTCCGCCGCGGGCTGCGGATCTGGCTGTCGGCGCGCCTGTCCGGTGGGACGGACGATCTCGCGGACGACCTGCCCGGGGTCGACCGGGTGATCCGGCTGGTCCCGAGCAACGCGTCCGGCCGGCCGCTGTCGATGCGGCTGGTGGTGTCGCCCCCGACCGACGCGAACCCGACGGCAACGACGGCGCTCGATGCCGTGAAGCTCGATGCCGTGAAGCTCGATGCCGCGAAGCTCGATGCCGTGATGCTGGATCCCGTCACCCTGCTGGTGGTCGACGAGGCCGCGCTCCGGACCGACGCCGTCGGCGGGCTGGTCCCGGCCGGTCAGCGGGTCAAGGCCCGCGAGTGCACGCTGTACTCGGGCGGCGCGATCGGCACCGAGGCCGCGTTCGGCGCGGCGGCCGAGCGGTGGGGCGCGCACGAGGTGAACTTCACGTTCGACGGCCACCTCCAGACCCGCACCCGCGGCCGGTACGAGCTGTCGCCGAAGGAGCTCGCGGTCGGGGACGTGAGCCTCGCGTACGTGTCGAAGCGGCTGAGCCGCGAGTACAACGACCGCGGCGGGCTGATCCGCGGGGTGCTCCAGACCCTGTGGCACATGGTGAGCCGCAGCCAGCAGGTGTTCGTGATCGGCCGGATCCAGGACGACGGCACGGTCGTCGGCGGCACCGGGTGGTCGGTCGAGCTCGCGCGGATGTGGAACCGGGACCTGTGGGTGTACGACCAGGAGAAGTCCGGGTGGTACCGGTGGGACGGGGTCGGCTGGTCCGCTGCCACCCCGCTGATCACCGCGATGCACGTCTGCGGGACCGGCACCCGGTACCTCGAGCCCCCGGGCAAGGCGGCGATCGACGACCTGTTCGCCCGGAGCTTCGGCGACTGACGCCGGCTGCGGACCTCGGCGCGGCTACAGTCCCCTGCGCGGCTACAGGTCCATGTCGATCGTGGTGAACAGGGTCGACGGGTCCCGCCCGACCGCCGCGTCCGGGATCACGAGGTCGCCGAGCGTCGGCATCGGGATCGCGAGGTCCCCGAGCAGGCCGAGCAGCACGTCGATCGGGAGCTGGTGCTCGAGCAGGTCGGTCAGCGACTCGTTCGTCGCGCCCCAGTCGCTCTCGCGGACCATCAGCGACAGCGCTGGCGTCCCGAGGCCCATCGTCAGCGCCCCGGCGGTGAGCTCCACGTCGAGCGGGATCGCGCCCGCCGCGGTCACCACCAGCCGGTTCCCCTGGGTGCCGCCCGGGGTGTCGATCGTGACCGTCAGCTCGCCGAGCTCGAGCGTCGCCTGGTCCCCGTGCTGGACCAGCACCGGCGGCAGGCCGGCGTCCATCGTGATCGACCCGGTGCTGCTGCCGAACGGGGCCAGCACGAACCCATCGAGCGAGCCGTCGTCGGTCGACAGCGCCAGATCGAGCATCCCGGCGCGCCAGGTGTCGTGGAGCAGCCGGTTGACCACGTCGTCCGACAGGAGCACCGCGAGGTCCGGGTCGGTCGACGGACGCGGCTCGGGCGCGCCGGACACCAGGTACCCGACCGACGACCGCGGGAACGGGCCGGCGAGGTCCAGGTCGAGGTCCGCCACGAGCTGAATCCCGTCGCGATCGATCGACACGGTGTCGAACGACGCCGCGAACGACATCTCCTGGCCGAGCAGCTCGGTGTCGAACGCGATCGCGAGCGATGCCAGCTGATCGTCGAGCAGCGGGGGCACCAGGGCCGCGATCTGGTCGACCAGCAGGTCCTCCAGCACGCCCTGGAGCGCGTCGGACAGCACCAGCCCCTCGACCGGGCCGGGGAGGATCGAGGTGTCGAACGAGAAGTCGTGCAGCGCGACCTCCGGGTCGACGAGCGAGGCGGACAGGCCGCCGTCGCGGGTGGTCGCGACCTCGAGGAACCCGGACACCACGACCTCCGACGCGGAGACCGACAGCTCCTCGTCGAAGTCGATCCCGATCGCCTCGCCGGACACCGGCACGGTCACGTCGAGGTTCGGGAGGACGATCTCGATCGCCAGCGCCCCGGCACCCGGGTCGAGCGCGATCTCCGGCGGGTCGAACGCGAGGGCCGAGATGTCGGCGGCGATCGTGACCGCGTCGAGGCCGAACAGGCCGTAGCTGTCTTCGTACACCGGGTTCAGCGACGGGAGCAGCGCGGAGATGCCGGCGGGGTCGAGGAGATCGGCCGCGAACCCGGACGCGGCGTCGAGCCCGCCCTGGTTCAGCCGGATCCCGACCGACGCCGGGAGCGCGCCCTTCGCCGGGGCGAAGTCGCCGGCGAGCACGCTCTGGCGGAGGTACACCCGGTCGCCGCGGTTGTCGGTCCCGGCGAGCTCGAACGTGGTGATCCCGCGGGGCAGCTCGACCTCCGCCTCCCAGGTCCGCTCGCCGGTGACGGTGACGGGGACGCCGTTCAGGGTGAGGTCCGACAGGGCGACGACCTCGCCCCGGACCGTCGCGGCGCCGGCGGGGACCATCGCGGCGGCCGGCGGGTCGACGATCGACAGCTCGGTCGGGACCACCGGCAGCAGTGACGGATCGAGCGGGGTCGGGCGGCACCCGGCGGCCGCCCCGAGCCCGAGCGCCACCCCCACCCACACCGAGCCGCTCGTCGATCGCGCCATCGTGGACCTCGCGGCGGCCAGGATGCCCGGGCGGACCGCCACCGTCAACCGATCAGCGAGACGCCGCCGCGGTGATCCGGTCGATCAGCCACGCGGTCCGGTCGTCGACGGCGATCCACCGGTCGAGGTCGTCGCCGGTGACCAGCACCACCAGGGCGTCGGTGCGCGAGGTCCGGAGGAGGTCCTCCTCCACCGTGCGGGCGAACCCGTTCATCGACACGGCGAACCCGAGCCGGCACCGCCCTCGCCGGTTCTGCATCTTCTCGACCAGCGGTCGGACCTCCGGGACCCCCGACGCGGTCGACCAGTTCTTGCACTCGACCAGCCACACCGAGCCCTGCTGCGTCAGGAATGGGTCGGCGCTGCGGTTCGACACGACGAGATCGAACTCCTCGGTCCCGTTGCGCATCCGCTGCCACCCCGACAGGCCGGGGATCGAGGCGAGCACCAGGCCCACGACCCGCTCGAGCGCCTCTCCCTTCCGGTGCCGGTCGGTCTCGCGCCGACACTCTGCCCACGCCTCCCGCAGCGTCCGCTCGCGATGGCCCGGGTCCGCCGCCAGGTCTCGCTCGGCGTCGCCCGCAGCCCGCCGGATCTTGTGCCGGAGCATCTCCACCAGGACTTCATCCTTGCGGAGGATGTCGACAGCGCCTTGTTCGTACGCCCGCCGGATCGCCTGCGCCGACACGAACCCCGACACCACCACCACCCGGGCGAACGGCCACGCGAGCAGGATGTTCGGAACCAGCTCCAACCCGTCGTCGCCCCCGCCGGGCCCGGTGAGGCGAACGTCGAGCAGCACCACGTGCGCGGGGTCTCCGGCCAACCGGGCCTGCAACCCCGCAGCGTCGTGTACGACGGACACGGCGTACCCGTCGCGCTCGAGCTCCTCGTGGACCGCCTCGGCGAACGGGCGATCGTCGTCCACGATCAGGACGCTGCGCATCTCACGCTCCCCGCAGCCGGAGGACGAACCGCGCGCCCCCGCCCGGCCGTTGCTCGTGGTGGACGGCCCCGCCGTGCTCGGTCGCGATCTCGCGGACCAGCGCCAGGCCGAGCCCGGTGGTACCCCGTCCGGAGACCCCGCGATCGAACAGGGTGGCGGCCAGCGCCGATGGTACGCCGGGGCCATCGTCCTCGAACGTCACGATCGGCCCGTCGGGGCCGGACTCGTCGCGGATCCACAGCCTGGCCGACCGGTGGGCGGCGTGCGCGGCCTGGGCGGCGTTGCGGATCAGGTTCTCGAACGCGAGCTGCAGCCGACGGCGCCGTCCCGACAGGACGGTCTCGGAGAGCTCGAGGCGCACCACCAGGTGGCCGTTGCGCTCGGCGGCGGTGCCGGCGAGGGCGTCGTGCGCGACGTCGATCAGCCCGACGACCGCGACCGGCTCGCCCGCGGGGACGAGGCGATCGATCGACGACGCGAACTGCTGGAGCCGCGCAGTGAGGGTGCCGAGCCGGACGACGTGGCGGTGGTCGGCGGTGAGCTCCCGGCCGAGCTGCTCGACCGTCAGCGCCAGCGGGACGAGCGCGTTCCCGAGCTCGTGCGCGACCAGCTCGGCGATCGCGCGGACCTCCCGCTCCGACGACGCGCGACCGCCGGTCGACACCGCGGCCTGGTCGTCGAGGGTGCTCCGGACGAGGATCCCGAGCGGCGACCGCGGGTCGGCGACGTCGGCGAACCAGGAGTCGCGCTCGGGGAGGTAGTACCCCTCCGGATCGTTCTCGTTTCGCGACCCCAGCATCCCGAGCGCGAACAACCGATCGGTGGCCCTCGGCCACGGCACGATGTACGGATCCGCCAGCGGGGTTCGGCGCGCCATCGCGTCGAACACCCACCGCGGCAGCCGGAACGGATCATCCTCGCCGGTCGACTGGCACGCCTCGGCGTGGAGCAGCCCGAGCACGAGCTCGCGGACCCCGAGCTCGGCCAACAGCGCTCCGAGGGGGGTCCGCCGGGTCCCGGTCCAGTCGAGCGCGCCGAGCTCGACCAGGTACCGCGGCGGGTCGGTCCAGTCGGCCGCTGGGTCCCGTGCGGCCACGCCCTGCAGGCGGGCGAGCTCCGCCTCGACGAACGCCGTCCGGGGAACCGCGCCCGGCGCTCCGAGCTGGCGCCGCACCGCCTCGACGACGAGCTCGAACCGGTCCGCGTCCGAGGCCGCTCCGAACAACCCCTCCGACGCCGCGCGCCACACCCGTGCCGCCCGGTCGCGGAGGTCCACCGGATCCGCCCACTTCCGGTGGGCCCACATGACGGCAAGCGCGTCGTGCGGCGCGTCGCGCAAGAGGTCGTACACCTCTCGGCGGCACCGCTCGACCAGCGCCGCCGGAGCGGTCGGGGGCGCCGCCTCGACCCCGGGCGGACGCCGCAACGCAGACCGGATCTCGTCGAGGAACGCCACGCTGGATGGGTATCCACCGGCCCCGCGCCGAGCCATCGCGGGCCGGACGCTGCGACCGCCCGCGGTCCGTCGTGCGGACCCGAGGGTCGGTCGTGGGGACCACGGTCGTGGGGACCGTGGGGACCGCCGGTCCGTCGTGGGGACCACGGTCCGTCGTGGGGACGGTCCGTCGCGGGACCCGACGGTCAGTCGTGCGGGCCCGACGGTCCGTCGTGCGGACCCGACGGTCCGTCGTGCGGACCCGACGGTCAGTCGTGCGGATACGGGTCGAGCGGGATCGCGCGGTACAGCATGTGGTCCGGGACGGTGCCGTTCACGCAGGTGGCCTCGAGGCTCCACACGATCTCGCTCGTCTGGTCGGCGAGCTCGACCACCGTGTTCTCGGGGGAGCAGTCGCCGAGCAGGTTGCCGGACGGGAGCTCGAACGCCGACCCGCGCCCCGGGCACCACGACCCCGAGTCCCACGCCTCGACCAGATCCGCGGTCATCGCGGTCTCGTCGACGTGGACCCGCAGCCCGCGGCTGTTGCTCGTCGGGTCGTACCGGTTGTCCCACATCAGCAGGTCGCCCTGCGGATCGACCGACACGTGGTGCTGCTGGCCGAAGTTCACCGGCGCGACCCCGGTGGTCGACAGCAGGGTGAAGTCGTTGTCGTACGGGATCCCGGGGCTGTCGCCGCCGAGCATCACCCACTCGACCGTGCCGAACGCCGGGTCCGCCGGGTCCCCGACCACCTTGATGATCGCGTCGAGGTACCGCATCGACACGTACACGTCGTTGGTCGGCGACAGGCCGATCGCGTTCGCGTGGCTCCAGTCCGACGCGCCGATCCCGAGCTGGTTGCCCCAGTACGACCCGAGCGCCGGCCCGACGAGCTGCGGATCGAACAGCCCCTCGCTCGACCAGCTCGCGATCACCCCGGCCTCGCCGTCGATCACGTCGAACCCGTCCATCGCGTAGTTGTTGCCGTCGGGGTACACGATGCCGACCGCGGTCATCGCGTAGGTCAGGCCGTTGACCCGCTCGATCGCGTGGTGGGTGTAGTGGGTGAGCCCGCCCCCGTCGAGGGTCAGGTTCAGCAGCAGGTTTCCGCCGAGGTCCCACTCGACCGCGCGGGTCCGCTCGAGCAGCGCGAGGATCGTGCCTTCGGGGGTGAGGGAGAACCCGTAGAAGTTGTCGTCGTCCGCCGAGATCTGGTCCGGGAGCTGGTACCACACGACCTGCCCGTCGTCCCGCGCGATCAGCAGCGCCTCGGGCGCACCGACCCCGCCGCAGGCCCAGTCGAACAGGACGAACCGGGTGTCGTGGCTGCCGGTGGAGGTGACCGGGAGCGCCACGTCGACCGCGGGGGGCAGCGCGCCGGTGGTGAGGTCGCCGCTCAGCACGGTCCCGGGCGTCTCGTCCGCCCACGCCTCGAACTGGTACGTCGAGCTCGGCGTCATCCCCCACAGGGTGACGGTGTGGGACGAGCTGACCGTCGCGTCGGCCCAGGTGCCGAGCTCGACCCCGCCGTCGAGCAGGCGGACGTGGACCGTGCCCGCCGACGACGTGGTCAGCGCGCAGTCGAACCGGAGCGCGTTCGACGGCTGGATCGTGCAGGTGGCGGCGGTGAGGACGGCGTCCGGAGCGGTGTCGGTGTCGGCGTCGCTGTCCGAGTCGCTGTCCGCGTCGGCGTCGGCGTCCGCGTCGGCGTCGGTGTCGGCGTCCCCGTCGGTGACCGGATCGGTCTTGCCGTCGGTCGAGTCGTCTCCGGAGCAGGCCCACACCAGCGGCAGGGCGATCGTGGCGAACGAGCAGCGCAGCATCGGGATCCTCACCCCGACTATACCGTGTTCTCAGCCGAGCGCGAGGTCCGCCTCGAGCGCCTCCCACTCGCCGTACAGCCGGTCGACCGCCGTCGCGGCCGCGTCGCGGTCCCGGGCGAGCGCCGCCGCCTTGACGTGGTCGGTCGCGGCCTCGATCAGCGCGTGGTCGAGCCGGGTCACCGCGGCCTCGGCGGTGGGGATCGCGGTCTCGAGCTCGACCAGCCGCCGGCGGATCCGCTCGAGCTCCCGCTGACGTCGCTTGCGGTCGGCGTGGGCCTCGGCCTGCGGCGCCGGACTGCCCGTCCCACTGCCGGAGAGGGCTTCCCGCTCGAAGTCCTCGGGGCGCACCCCCTCCCGGACCTCGAGCCGCCCGGACCGGATCCGGGCGACGTGGGTGGCGACGTGCTCGACCACGAACCGATCGTGGGTGATCAGCAGCAGCGCCCCGTCCCAGTCCTCGAGCGCGTCGACCAGCACGTCGACGGTCTCGGCGTCGAGGTGGTTGGTCGGCTCGTCGAGCAGCAGTACGTTCGACGGGCGGACCACCAGCAGGGCCAGCGCCACCCGCGCCTTCTCGCCGCCGGACAGGGCGCCGATCGGCCGCAGCGCGTGCTCGCCCGACAGCCCGAGCGCGCCGAGGGTCGCGCGGATCCGCTCCGGCGGCACGGTCGGGCACTCGGTGACCAGGTGATCGAGGGCGGACTGGGTCGCCGGGAGGGCCTGCGCCTGGTCCTGGTCGAACACCCCGACCCGGATCCGGTCCCCGAGCCGCCGGCGACCGGCGAACGGCTTCAGCCGCCCGGCCAGCGACTGGAGGATCGTGGTCTTGCCGCTGCCGTTCGGGCCGAGCAGCGCGACCCGCATCCCGCGATCGAGCGCGAGATCGACCCCGGTGAGCACCGGCCGCTCGGGGTCCCACCCGAGGGTGGCGCCGACGAGCCCGATCGCGTCGTGGGCGCCCGCGGGGGCCGGCGGGAACTGGATCCGCGCCTTCTTCTTGTCCGCCTCGGGCGCGTCGACCCGGTCGATCCGGTCGAGCGCCTTCTGCTTGCTCTTCGCCGCCGCGGCCTTGGTCGCCTTGGCCCCGAACCGCTCGACGAACCGCTCGAGGTGCGCGATCTCCTTCTGCTGCTCGGCGAACTCCCGGGCTTGCTGGAGGGCCCGCGCCTCGCGCTCGACCAGGAACGCCGAGAAGTTTCCGGCGTAGCTGTGGAACCGGCCGTTGCGGACCTCGGCGATCCGGGTGACGCACCGGTCGAGCAGCCACCGGTCGTGGCTGACGACCACGAACGCCCACGGGACCGTGGCGAGGTACCCGGCGAGGAAGCTGCGCGCCTCGAGGTCGAGGTGGTTCGTGGGCTCGTCGAGCAGCGCCACGTCCGGGTCCGACAGCAACAGCCGCGCGAGCGCGACCCGCATCTGCCACCCGCCGCTGAACGTGTCGCAGGTCCGCCGCCAGTCGTCGGGGCCGAACCCGAGCCCGTGCAGGACCATCCCGATCCGCTCGTCCGCCGCGTAGCCTCCGGCCAGCCGGAACGCGTCGGTCGCCCGCCCGAGGCGCTCGGCCTTCGACGGATCCGCCGCCACCGCGCGCTCGGCCGCCTCGACCTCGTCGCGGAGCGCGTTGATCCGGGTCATCCCGGCGCGCGCCTCGTCCCACAGCGGCCGGACCGACCCGCTCACCGCCTGCTGCGGCAGCCACCCGACGCGGATCCCGGGGCGGACCTCGACCTTGCCGGCGTCGATCCCGATCTCGCCGACCATCGCGCGGAGCAGCGTGGTCTTGCCGGTGCCGTTGCGCCCGACCAGGCCGAGGTGGTCGCCCGGGCGTACGTGGAGGGTCGCGCCGACCACGAGGTCGACGCCGCCGGGGGCGACGGTCACGTCGGACAGGCGGATCATGCCCCCCGTCATACGCCGCCGACCCGCGCCCGTCACGCCCTCGGGCGCTACCGATCCGGGGTGACGTACGCGGGCAACACGTGGCGCCGGACGTGCTCGAACACGAGCTCGGTCCGGACCACCGACACCTCCGGCCGGCTGGTGATCTCGTCCATCAGCAGATCGTGCAGGTGGCGGGTGTCGCGGACCGCGACGTGGACGACGAAGTCGTCGATACCGCCGATGTACCACAGCGCCACCACCTCCGGCCGGGCCGCCAGGTGCGCCTCGATCGCCCGGACCGTGTCGCGGGAGTGCGTCCCGAGGCGGATCACGACCAGGGCCTGGAGCGCGATCCCCAGCGCGGCGGGGTCCACGTCGATCGACGCGCCCCGGATCACGTTCGCCTCCTCGAGCCGGCGGACCCGCCCGAGGGTCGTCGACGGCGCCAGACCGACGCGATCGGCCAGCTCCTTGTTCGACAGCCGCGCGTCGTTCTGCAGCGCGGCCAGGATCGCGAGATCGATTCGGTCCAGGGTCATCCGGAGGCCTCCGAACCGAATTCTATTCGGTCGACGCGCAGCCTGTTCGTACGTATGCATGTAGCATGGTCCAATCACTCGCCGATCGTTCCGTCCTGCTCGACTGGTCCCGGTTCGCGGTCGCCTACGCGCGGGCGCTGCACGGGGCGGGGCTGCCCGCGCCGGCGGTCGAGGACGAGGTCACCCGGGTGCTCGACGCCCGCGGGGTCGCGTCGACGGTGATGGCGACCCCGACCGCCCTGTGGGTCGACGTCGACGGGTCGCGGGTGGTCCGGGTGGCGCCCGCGCCGGCGCACCTCGCCCGCCAGGTCGGGCTGCTCGCGGTCGGGGATCGGGTCGCCGACGGCGCCGCCCCGGACGTCGCCGAGGCCGAGCTCGCCGCCCTCGTCGCCCGCCCCGGGCCGTGGGGTCGCGTCGCCGACGGGATCGCGTCGATCGGGCTGTCGGCCGCGGCGGCGACCCTGCTCGGCGGGACGGTCGACGACGTCGTCGCGGCCGGGCTCCTCGGCCTCGGGGCGGTCGCCGGGCACCGGGCGCTCCGGGACCGGACCCGGTGGACCTGGGTCGCCGACGGCACGGTGGCGCTCGCGGTGTCGGTCGTCGCCGCGGCGCTCGGGGCGATCGGCGTCGATCCCGGGCGGACCGCCCTCGCCGCGCTCGTCGCGCTCGCCCCCGGGATGCAGCTCGCCACCGCCGCGGCCGAGACCGCGAACGGCCACTGGGCGTCGGGCTCGGCCCGCCTCGCTGGCGCGTTCGTGGCGATGGTCCAGCTCGGCGCGCGCCACGCCGTCAC